>DATENN010000395.1:0-9104 GCA_035275045.1 Pyrinomonadaceae bacterium | reverse complement strand
AAGGGAACTGTCCCGGAAGTCGATCCCGAAGAAACCAGTCTTACAACACATGTCGTCAAACAAGTCAGTGCGGCGCTTCGTTCAGAACGTGAAATCCGCCGCGCGCGGGACTTGAATCTTCGCAGTCGCGGCGTGCTGCTGCTGGGAACTGCCTATCCAGTGCTTGTCGTTCGCGACGGTGACGATTGGCAAAAGAAGGTGGATCCCGGCGTTGGCGATCTCATCTTCGACGAAGTTGCTGATTACGATGTGAGTGTCGAAGCGGCGCCGGGCGTCGATGTGTTTGCACCGGTACGGGCTGCTGAAGACGGCGGCCCAGAGGTGACGCGCAGGTTTTCAGGAAACATGCTGCGCGACTTTGTAATCCTCGCCGGCCGCAATCTGCGAATGGAGCAACGCGATGAAGGCGAACTTCGCGTGCGTTCTATTTTTTTCGCCGAGCACGAGCGGGTCGGTCGGCGGGTTTTGCAAAACGCCGCCGATGCCGTGCGCATCTTTCGTTCCAAATTCGGCCCATTGCCTTTCAAAACAATTACGGTTGCGGAGGCGCCGTTGATTGCAGGCCTGGGCAGCACCGAATTTTCCGGACTTGACGTGATTGCCAGCGCTTTTTATGTAGACTTCGATGCGCCCGCAGTGCGTAACCTTCCCGAGATTATTCGCGAACAACAACCATCGGTGGAACAGAGTGTGGAATGGACCGTAGCGCGGCTGATCAGTCATCAGTGGTGGGGCGCGGTGGTTGGCAATAATCCCGCGCGCGAACCGGTGCTTGATGAGGCGCTGGCAGCGTGGTCAGCCCTGTTGTATTTCCGCGAAATGTACGGCGAGCAAAAAGCAAACACGATAACAGACGATCAACTGCGCGGCGTATACCGGCTCTACCGAACCTTTGGCGGCGCCGACATGGATGCGGACCGCGCGTCGCGTGAGTATTACAATAGCTTTCAATACTCCGCTGTGGTTACGACGAAGGGCGCGCTGATGTTTGTGCATTTGCAACGCATCCTGGGTGAACAACGATTGCTGGCGGCGTTGCGAAAATTCTATGAGCACAACCACGGAGAAATTAGCACGCTCGCGGATTTGCGCGAGACAATCATGGCGGAAACTCCAGCGGAACAACGCCGTCTGGTAGCGCGCACCTTTGACCGTTGGCTTTCAAGCAAGCGTGGCGACGAAGACATCGCTACACCCGATCAGGAATTAGCCACCTCGTTGGGCCTGCGCACAAAACCGACCGCGCGCGGCAATGACCGGAATGCGCTGGGCGCTTTTACCAAGGTTGGAAAATTCTTTTGGCAGCAGATGACGCGGATAAGGTAATTACGCCAAACGTAATTTGAACGTGAACTCCAATAGTGGAAAAGATCGCGGGATGCAGGAACGTCGCCCAATACAATCCTTAGCCCAGTCGCCTGGCTCAGTTACCGTGGACGATGGCCTTGAACGGTTGGCGTGGCTAATGGATGATCTGATTCGCATACCGGGCCTCAACTGGCGCATTGGTTTAGATGCGCTCGTCGGATTGATACCGGGATTCGGAGATACGGCGACTTCGCTGGCGTCGCTGTACATTCTCGCTTCCGCCGTTCGTTATCGTCTTCCGAAAATCACTTTATTAAGGATGGGCCTGAACATCGGCATCGACTACGTGGTCGGTTCGTTGCCCCTGGTTGGCGACGTGTTCGACGCCTGGTGGAAATCAAATCAGAAGAACATTGCGCTGCTTCGTAATCGCGCAACTGTTTCAGCCACCGAAGCCCGCAGCGCAAATTTTGGAGATTGGCTCTTTGTAAGTCTGATAATTCTATTGTTGATTGGGTTAGCCGTCGGTGCGGCGATGCTCAGCGTGTATTTGCTGTTTATCATCGCGCGAGAAATTTCGGCATTAGGGTAGTTACGACGAAATCGCGGCAGCCTGAGCCATCACTCGATCGAGCGTCGCCTTCAGCAAATCCAAGCCTCGTTCGCCGGCTGCAAAACCTCGCAATTTGCCTTCATGATCAAAAAGATAGTAAGCGGGCACGTACCCTTGTTCGTTTTGAAAAGCATCGCGCAGACGATGCTCGTTATCTACTGCGACTGGTTCAGTGATGTTAAAGGTTGCGATTAGATCGCGGACTTTTTCGACATCGGTATCCGATTCGTAGCGCGGCATGTGCACCGCTATTACGTTCAGACCATTTTCCTTCAGATTGTCGCGCCACTCGGCAATGCGCGGCATGTTGTCTTTGCAAATGCCGCAGCTCTGCGACCAGAAATGCACCAGGGTGGGACGGCCGGCAGCACTTGCTTCCGCATGGGCCTGCGTCCCGCCAAACCACTCAGTCGCGCCTTCGAGTGAAGGCATCGGTGTTCCAATTCTCAATCCCATAATTGTAATCCGTGACGAGTGACAGGTGACGAGTGACCAGTGATGAGTGATGAGTGACCAGTTTAAGGAGTTTTTCTGTGTCTCCTGTCACTTGTCACCTGTCACCTGTCACCTGTCACCCGTCACTGCTCATGCTCTTACGCATTCAGCGTTTTCTGACCGGGTTTCCACTCAGCCTGGCACAAACCTCCGGTTTGCAGCGCTTGAATCACGCGCAACGTTTCTTCTGCTGAGCGTCCAATGTTCAAGTCATGCACGACTTTGTAGCGCAGAATCCCTTCCGGATCGATTACGAACAAGCCGCGCAGCGCAATACCACGATCTTCGATCAGCACGCCGTAATCGCGCGCCACCGTTTTGGTCGCGTCCGCTGCGAGCGGATATTTCAAATCTGCCACGCCACCTTTGTCGCGCGGCGTCTGGATCCAGGCCCGATGCGAAAAGACCGAATCGGTTGATACGCCAATGATGTCCGCGCCGATACCTTCAAAATCTTCGTAGCGGTCGCTGAACGTGGTAAGTTCCGTCGGACAAACAAAAGTGAAGTCGAGCGGGTAAAACAAAAGTACCAGCCACTTGCCTTTGTAGTCAGATAACTTAACGTTCTCGTTAAGCTTCTCCATGTTCTTCGTCGAGGCCATATCAAAATCCGGCGCCGGCTGGCCCACCATTGCGCTTTCCCTTGCGGTTGCTGTTGCTGCTGTCATGAATCCTCCAATTAGTCTTGTTTCAAATTTTGTCTTTTTGCGAAATCGCGGCAATCGGGGCAGACGCCTCGCAGCGTTAACTGGACCGATTGCGGCTTGAACTTCGAACGGCGCGCAGCCGCCTGCATTAACTCGGCGGCCTGCGGAAGATCGAAATCCACAAGTTTGCCGCATTCGTTACACAGGGCGTGATCGTGCCGATCGGTTTCGCGATCATAGCGGCTGGCACTATCACCGAATTTAATCTCATGGACCAGACCGGCTTCCTTAAGAAACCGGAGCGAGTTGTAAACGGTCGCGTAGCTGATTCCCGGAAGCTGCAGGCGCGCGGCCGCAAAGATGTCGTTCGCCGTCGGGTGGTCTTCGCGCGCCCGAATAACATCGAGCACGGCCTGCCGCTGGCGAGTCAACCGCTCGTTTACCTCGGTTTTACTGACTTTCTGCATGAGTGGAGTTAGACTAATTCTAAATCACTACTGTTGTCAAGCGGGGATACGAATAGCCCGGTTGCTCTGGCCTGTGATGGAGTTGGTTTGAACGCTGGACGCTTAGGGCGCTTATAAGGTTGGGTGACTAACAACGTAATCAACCAAAGTTTTGACGTAACTTGCGAAGGGGGGACAGGTAACGTGATGTGGCGCCAGCAGCCGGCTCGCCTCGCTGGTGTCGTACTGCTGCTTCAAAAAGAAATAAGGCACGCCGTAATGCGGCAAGCCGCTGATCGCGGGCGTCGGCGGCAGCATCAGTGAAGACTCAACCAACCGCGGCGGCACTGTCACCAATGCTTCCCGGCCGACCAGGCACTTTGCAATTAGGTTGAATAGGTTGCGGGTGGACAACGGTCGTGGATCCGCCAGCTGCACCGTAGCGCCAATCGCGTTTCGATCAGATGCAAGTTTCGCCATCGCTTCAACTACAAAGTCGACCGGGACCAGGTTCAAACTGACTTCATCGTTTCCGATGTTGAAATTTGAAAGCACCGACGGCCACTTAAGCAGATAGCGAATGAGGTAATAAATTCCGTCGTACTTTACAGTTTCGCCCGTGCTCGAGTCACCGCACACCACCGAGGGCCGATGTATCGTAATCGGAAGGTTTCGCTTTAGCTCCTCGACTTCGATTTCGGCAAGGTACTTTGTTTCTTCATAGTGATTGCGAAAACCAGCGTCGTGCCGCAGTTCGGTCTCGAGAATATTGCCCTTCCGTTTACCGGCGACGTAACACGTAGAAACGTAGTGATAGTGACGCAAACCTGAAAGCCCTTGCGCGAAAGTGTTTACGTTGCGCGTGCCCTCAACATTAACTCGCATGGCGGTTTCTTGCGTCACCGCGAGGTCGTAAATGGCAGCCAGATGAAACACGTGTGTTGTTTCCGCGCGAGCTCGGGCGAGATCGCTTTGCGATAAACCGAGATTGCGCGCGGTTATATCGCCGGCCAGAATTTCAAATCCGCCAGCTGAGGCGTTTGTTTGAGGGACGATGGTTGCGACTTCTCTTTTGGCCTGCTCCAGCAGCGCGGGCTGTGCCAACAACAAAAATCTCGAGCCAGATTCGGCGAGCCGACGCACTAGTCTCGTCGCAATAAAACCGGGGAAACCAGTTATGAAATATGTTTCGTTGCTGGCGATATCGTTCACCGTTCGTTGCTCGTTAAACAAAGATTTCGCGCCGTCGTCAGCGCTGCGTATAATTTAAGCAAATGTGGCTTGAACGCAAACGTGGACAGGATTAACTCAGGACGATGAACGACGAGACTTACGAAGATGACGTGTCGCCGGCGGCGAAGTACGAGGCGAAACAACTGTTCCAGGAGGCGTACCAGGCGCAACTCGCGGAGAACTTTGAACAGGCTATCGAGCTGTACAAACGTTCGATCGCGACTTATCCAACTGCTGAAGCGCACACTTTTCTGGGCTGGGTTTATAGTTTTCAGAACCGGTACGACGAAGCGATCGAGGAATGTCTGGAAGCGATTCGAGTGGATGAGACGCTCGGGAATCCATATAACGATATCGGCAGCTACTTACTGGCAAAGGGCGATCCTTACAGCAGCGTGCGCTGGTTCAAGCGCGCGCTCTACGCGCCACGTTACGAGTCGTATGCGTTTCCACATTTTAACCTTGGCCGGATTTACGAGATGAGAAAAAGGTATTTGGATGCGGCGAGACACTACGGAAAAGCGCTTGAGCAACAACCTGGATTTACTGAAGCAGCAAGTGGACTACACCGGATGCAAGCGCTGTTGAATTAGTAAATCGTGAATCGTAAATCGTGAATAGTAAATCGTAAATCGTGAATCGTGAATCGTGAATCGTAAATAGTTTGTGCGACCGCGAACAGGCGACCTACAAACTAGCCGCGCACGCACTGATAGCAAAAGACCATTCACGATTCACGATTTACTATTCACGATTTACTATTGACGATTTACTAATTACCGTCTTATTCCGCTGCTCATCAACGGCCACGTAAATGACTTCCGCCTCAGTCACTCGCACTTTTTCAGTTGCTGTACTAACGCGTTCAGCTTCGACTATGACGCGAACGGTAATCGAGGTGGTGCCGATCTTAACGGTCTCGGCATAAAAACTAACTAAATCACCAACAAAAACGGGCTTGTGAAAGATGACTTCGCGCATCGCCACGGTCACAAAGCGATCCATGCCGGTACGGCGATGGGCCTCAATCGCGCCTGCCATGTCGATGTAACTCAAAATGACTCCGCCGAATATTGTTCCCGCCGAATTAGTGTCTCGTGGCAAAAGCGTGATGCGAATTGCCGGATCGCGGATCTCGTTTGTCATGTCATCCTTCCACCAGTTGATCAGTTTTAGTGTGGCGCCCGATCCATTCCGAAATAATTTGTTTCAACTGTTCCAGACGCCCGTCAAAGAAATGCCCGCACCCGTCAATGATCTTCAATTGAGCGGGCGCGTTTGTGCTTATTGACTCAACCAGGTCCTTCAGATGATTAGGATCACCAAATTCGTCGTTTGCGCAATGCACAAAAAGGATCGGTTTCCGATTCTTTTCCAGGAAAGTGAAATCATACTTGTCGACGGGCGTACCGATGCTAATCAGGTTGTTGACGCGCGCGTCGCCGATTCCAACTTCCAGGCCAACGCGTGCGCCAAAAGAAAAGCCGCACAGGGTGATCGCTTCACTCGGAAAGTTTTCGGACAGGTAATTTAACCCGGCGCGCACGTCTTCCCGCTCGCCCCTGCCCTCGTCATGTTCTCCGGTGCTTTGCCCGACCCCGCGGAAATTTATACGCAACACCAGCAGGCCGGCGTCGTTAAGTGCAGCCGCCGCCCGAAACACAACCTTGTTATGCATGGTCCCGCCACCAAGCGGATGAGGATGCAGCACCAGCGCGACTCCGTTGCGCGGGTACTTCGGCTCTTTAATAATAGCCTCGAGCCGCCCATGTCTAACCGGAATGAAGAGATTGCCCGCAGGATACATTCTGGAAACTAGTGACGCCGAACCGCAGGCGTTATTAAATTAGCTGACTAGTAATTCTCATACTACAATCAGCAACGAATATTCGCACTCGCAAACGAACAGGGGAAACCACGGTTGGCTGTTAATCGATCAGACAATGATGCCGGTGCCGCCCTGCGTGAAATCGTCGAAAACTCGCGCGTTATCGCCGATACCGCGTCCGATGCAATCATTACGATCGACGAAAGCAGCACTATCCTGTTCGTCAATCGCGCCGCTACTAAGATTTTTGGGTACTCGTCTGAAGAGTTGATGGGTTCAGATCTGACGATGCTGATGCCGGAATATCTGCGGCACGTGCATCGTGCGGGTCTAACTGATTACATCGAGACCGGACAGAAACACATTTCGTGGCAAGCGGTCGAACTTCCGGGTCTTCACAAAAGCGGTCGCGAGCTGGCCCTGGAACTTTCCTTTGGAGAATCTCACAAAGACGGTCATCGATTTTTTACCGGCATAGCCCGCGACATAACCCAACGAAAGCGAGACGCGGAACGGCTCAAGCTGCAAACGTCGGTCACCGAAATCTTATCGCGTTGCACGTCGCTGACCGATGCTGCGTCTGAACTTCTGGCAGCGATGTGCACTACGCTGGGGTGGCAATTCGGATCGTTTTGGCTAGCGCAATCGACGCCCGACCAACTGCATTCGATCGCGCACTGGCCTGATAACTCATCTCCGGAAATCGCGCAGTTCGCGGAAGCGTCCGGCCGTTTTACGGCGAGCGATCAAAGTTTTCCCGCTCGCATCTGGACACAACGCGAACCGCTTTGGGTGGCCGACTTTGGTGTCGATGAAAGTTTTCCGCGCTCTGCGGTTGCGGTGCGCGGCAACCTGCATAGTGCTTTTGGTTTTCCGATAGTCTCCTCGCAATCCGTCTTAGGTGTCATTGAACTTTTTAGCAGCAAAGTCGAAAAGCCTGACACTGCAATGCTGTCCAGCTTGACTGCCATTGGTAGTCAAATCGGGCAATTTATCGAGCGGTTAAAAGCAGAAGAAGGCCGGCGCGAAGTTTTGTCACGAGCACAGGAAGCTCGACGTGAGGCTGAGCAACTCACCGCCCAATTATCTGCGCTTCAAACTGTGACTGATGCAGCGCTGGGCCATCTTTCACTCGACGAACTAATGTCTGAGTCATTGAGCCGCATTCGCGAGGTATTGCACGTCGATACGGTTGCCATTCTGCTTTTGCGGCAAGAGGCTGATGAACTCATCGCCTGGGCGGCGCAGGGCTTGGAAGAAGAAGTTGCGTTGGGAGTGCGCATTCCGGTGGGACGTGGGTTTGCAGGCCGCGTTGTCCAGCACGGCCAACCAGTCATCATTTCGGAAGTCGAAAACGCGGATCTTTTCAACCCTATTTTGCGCGAAAAAGGAATTAAGTCGTTGCTGGGCGTGCCGTTGATCGTTGAAGGACGGCCGATCGGCGTTTTGCACGTAGGCACTTTCGTGCATACGGACTTCACGAAGGACGACGTTCGCCTGTTGCAATCGGCTGCGGACCGAATAGCGCTGGCGATTGAAAACGCCCGCCTCTACCAGGTGGAACATCTCGCGCGGGCGGAAGCGGAAAGCGCTAATCGCGCTAAGGACGAATTCCTGACTATCCTGTCCCACGAGTTGCGCACGCCGCTGACGCCAATCATCGGCTGGGTGCACATGATGGAAAACGGGATGCTTCCCGAAACGGAATTTGAAAAAGGCTTATCGATAATCAATCGCAACGCTTATGACCTGAAGCGATTAATCAATGATTTGCTCGATATGTCAGCCATTCTCAGTGGCAAGATGCGCATGGAAGAAAATTCCGTCGAACTTGCGGCTCTGCTGACTGACGCTGTCGATACCATGCGGTCGTTTGCTGCTGACTCGGGCGTTGAGATTAATTTAGAAATTTTAGAGAACGCGCGTGCCTTTACTCTCAAGGGCGATCGCAATCGCTTGAAACAAACCTTTTGCAACTTACTGCACAATGCGATCAAGTTTTCGCCGCCGCAAACGACTGTACACGTTTCAGCTGAGGCGACCGGCAGTGAGACGATCATCACAGTTCAGGATCAAGGGGAAGGAATTCCCGCAGAATTTTTGCCTCATGTTTTTGAACGGTTTCGTCAAGCCGATGGATCGCGCACGCGTTCGTATGGCGGACTGGGGTTAGGACTTTCTTTGGTGCAGAGTTTTGTTAAAGCGCATGGCGGCAACATCACGGTTTCCAGCGAAGGCCGGGGCCGGGGCAGCAAATTCACGATCCGGTTGCCCGAGGACTCTGCCGCCGGCTTAGTCAGCTCGACTGAAATCCGCCCTGCCGCCCCCGCCGGTGAAGACGCATATCGAATTTTATTGGTTGAAGACCAGATAGACACCCTCGAGATGCTTGCCGCTAGCTTTCAGGCGTTCGGCTTTCAGACAATTGACTGCGAATCGGCGGTTACTGCACTTGATTGCATCAATCGCGAGAAATTCGACATATTAATATCCGATATTGCGATGCCCGATATGGACGGACTGCAATTGATTCG
>DATENN010000394.1:0-2054 GCA_035275045.1 Pyrinomonadaceae bacterium | reverse complement strand
TTCGACCCGTCAAAGTCCGGGCAAGACGAAATGCGCCGTATCCGGATATTACAAATCCCGCCAAAGTAGCCAGGCCTGCGGCCGTGAGCGGTCGCAATCCCATGGCGTAGAAAGGAAAGAACAACATCGCAATGCCATAGTTGTGTTCACTATAGGCAAGCGTGTAACTGTAGGGATAAAAAATCGGCGCCTGGAATAAGTGAATGGGATCGTGGAAAGTTTGATAATAGTCCCACCACATAATCCAGGCGTTCAGGTAAGGATCGCCGGGATCGGAAACAGCGTCGCGCAGGTGAAGCACCCACGGCCAGGTCATAACCAGTGTGATTACGACAAAGACCAGAATGATCCCAAGTTCGCGGAACCACGGCGCTGCCAGTACGGAATTCTTAAATGTTTGTTGAATCTTCCGCAAGAATAGTGAATGCCGGGAGCTTGAACGAGAGCCGTGTTACGGTATCATTCAATTTCCCAGTGCACGAATTCTAAACCGAGTGTAGAAGCGCCAGAATCTTCGATGCAGTGCTGCCAATTGTCAAATACTCGGCCGGCGCATTCGTATCTCCAGCCCATTCATGAAGATTGCCTATTTCAGTCCGCTTAATCCGCAACCGTCAGGGATTTCTGACTACAGCGAAGAACTGTTGCCGCAGTTAGGGAAGCACTGCGAGATCGACTTGTTCGTCGACGGTTTTCAACCTGCCAATCAAACGATTCGATCCAGCTTTGCCTGTTTTGATTATTCCAAGTATCCGGAAACGATCGCCGAGATAGACAAGTACGACGCCGTTGTCTATCACCTGGGCAACGATCATCGTTATCACTCCGGCATCATGGAAATCGCGCGCAGGCATCGCGGCATAATTGTTTTTCACGACTTCGCGTTGCAAGACTTTTTTTTAGGCCTGTCGCAAATGCGAAACGATCCTTCGATCTATATCGAAGAAGTGTTTGCATGCCATGGTGAGCAGGCGGCACGCGAGGCCGCTGAATCACTCGTGCACGGCGCGGTTCCCTCGTTGGCGACGCGGCCACTCGACTTTCCACTCAACTGCCGGCTCGCGCGTGGCGCTGAAGGCATCGTTACGCATTCGGAATGGGGCCGCGCTCGTTTTGCCGCGATCGCGCCTTTCGTCCCGGTCGCCCACATCGACATGCCGGTCAACGTGGGTGGCGGCGAGCTGCAACACGTGGATTCAGGAAGCGGCACGGTCCAAATTGCGAACTTTGGATTGATCACTCCGGGTAAAGGCATTGAGCAGGCTTTGCGCGTTCTGTCCCGGCTTAAGGCTGATCACGATTTTCACTACACCTTGGTGGGCGCGCCCAATTCGTTTTTCGATGTGCAATCATTGATTAGCAAATACGCAATGCAGGATCGCGTGACCGTGACCGGGCACCTGCCGCTTGAGGAATTTGAACGACGTATAGCCTTGACCGACATTGCGCTGAATCTTCGCGAACGCACCGTCGGTGAAACATCTGCGAGCCTGTGCCGCATCATGGCCGCGGGTGTGCCTGCCATAGTGTTCAATGTTGCGGCATTTGCTGAGTTACCTGACGATGCGGTGGTAAAGATCGATCAAGACGAGCATTCGGATCTTCTTTTTGAAACGTATTTGCGGCGGCTAATTGAAGATGCAGAGTTGCGTCGCCGGATTGGCTCGAATGCTCGTCGTCACATTCTCGCAAGACATAGCGTCGCCACCAGCGCCGAACGTTATGCTGACTTCATTCGTGATGTAGTTGCGCGGCGTAGCGGCGATTACTTTGTTCGCGATGTGGCCCATCAGATCGCAACTCTGGGTTTGAGATCACAGGACGAAACGGTACTGCGCAACGTCGCCCAGGAGATTGTCTTACTCACGCCGGACGCAATGAAAAACTCGCCGCCCGCCTTGCGTAAAAGCGACACTTCGCCGCCGCAGTTATTCAACTCAGCGCCGGTAACTGGAAACGGACACCAGCGATCAAAGAACTCGTCGCACAAAGCGGAAGACCCGGGGCGACTACCAAAAATCTCGGGGGTCGATTACAAGCGGGCGGCGCTAACT
>DATENN010000393.1:0-8693 GCA_035275045.1 Pyrinomonadaceae bacterium | reverse complement strand
CGGGATACATCTCAGCGACGGGATAGTTGCTCTGGAAAACGTAAATGCTTGTTCCAGAATTAAGCACTACCAAAACGTTTTAGTCTTCCTGTACACTGTTCCAGCCCCTCTTCCTCCCCGACCCGATTTTCGGGGTCATCTCCTATACAAAGGGCGGTAAATGCAATGAATGAAAAAGAGCCGCGAAGCACGCTTGTGCCTTCCCAGCGACCGCGCAGTCCCAGAGTTCCGGTTGAGTTTTCGCTGCAGGTGCAGGGACTGTCAGTCAGTGGCGAAGCGTTTGACGTCAAGGCGCAGGCCGTGAAAATTAGCCGCGGCGGCGCCACCATAATTCTTGATGCCGATGTGCCCGTCGGATCAATTGTAAAGTTAACGCCGCCCTTTGGCTCCGAATTGCAAGCGGAAGTTAACGGTGCCTGGACGGACCAACTGGATGGCCGCCGCCGCATTGGTGTGAAATTGTTGGATCAGAACGGTTGGTTTGCCGAATGAGTATTGTGAAGTGATAATCCTCACATGACGGCAAAACGTTGGATCCTGCGCCAGGGCGACTCGCATGAAATTGAGTCGCTAGCCGGGACGCTTGATATCTCACCTATCACTGCCGCGCTGTTGTGCTCGCGCGGATACAACGACGAAACTTCCGCACATAATTTTCTAAATCCTGCCTACGATCAACTTCATGACCCTTATCGAATGAAGGGAATGACTGAGGCCGTTGCCCGCCTACTGAAGGCAATCGATGAGGCCGAGCCGATTCTGATCTACGGAGATTACGATGTTGATGGCACGACAGGCGCAGCAGTTCTTTTACGGGCCTTGAACCTGCTCGGCGCGCGCACGGGATTTCACGTGCCGCACCGCTTCACGGAAGGTTATGGCATCCAACAACCCGCGCTTGAGAACGCCTGGCGCGATGGCTTTAAGTTAGTCATCAGCGTCGATTGCGGCATTCGGGCACATGAACCGCTGTACTGGGCGCGTGACCATGGTCTAGATGTAATCATCACTGACCATCACCTGCCGGATGAAGGCGAAGGTGTGCCACCGGCACTCGCCGTGTTGAATCCGAATCAGGCTGGTTGCGATTATCCAGACAAAAATTTGGCTGGCGTGGGTGTCGCTTTCAAACTTGTGCATGCGTTATTTCGCGAGCGGCAGCGAGAAGCGCAAGTCAGCGCGTTTTTAAAGATAGTCGCGATCGGAACGGTGGCGGATGTCGCAAAATTGACTGGAGAGAACCGCGCTATCGTCGCGCTGGGCTTGCAGGACTTGGTAAAAGCGACGAACCCGGGATTGCGAGCGCTGATGGAAGTCTGCGGCTGCGGTAAAGGCGCCGGCATGACTGCATACGATATTGGTTTTCGTCTGGGGCCACGAATAAACGCAGCTGGACGCATGGATGCCGCGAAGGCGGTAGTTGATCTTTTTAGTACGCGTGACAAGGCGGAAGCGCGACGGCTGGCGGAGCAATTGGACCAGCGCAATCATGAACGCCAGCAGGTGCAACGCGAGATTGTCGAGCTGGCGCTCGCTGAGTTGAACCAGGCGCAAAGCGATTCAGGGGGCGAGGCTAACCCGTACGTCGTTGTGATCGCCGGCGAAGCGTGGCATCGCGGTGTAATTGGTATTGCCGCCTCGAAAATTGCGGAGCGGATCAACCGCCCGTGTGTAGTGCTCTCGATCGACGGCGATATCGCGCACGGTTCTGCCCGCAGTATCGAACCTTATCACTTGTTGAATGGCTTAACCGCTTGCGCAGATTTATTTGATAAGTTCGGCGGTCATTCACACGCTGCTGGTTTGACGTTGAAACGCGATCGCATCGCCGACTTGCGGCGGCGTTTGAACGAGCACGCCGCGGCCTGTCTGACCGATGAAGACTTGCAACCGTGTCTGCTAATCGATGCGGAGCTCGCTACTGACTCGATTACTTTTGAGTTGATTGCTGAGCTGCAACGACTGGAGCCTTATGGGGCGGGAAATCCGCGCCCGGTGTTCCTGGCGAGCAAATTATCGCCCATTGGGCAACCGCGCCTCGTCGGCGAACGTCACGTAAAGACATTTGTGCCTGGGCCTGCGGGACGGCCGCTTGAAGCGATTTGGTGGAACAGTGCCGAACGTCTTAGTGAATTGAACGATGACGCTGAAATGGCCTATACCATTGAGAACAGCAACTGGAATGGGGAAACGTATTTGCAATTGTGCGTGCAGGATGTGAGAAGGCGGCGAACAGTGAACGGTGAACAGACAGACCGAAGACCGAAGACCGAAGACCGAAGACCAAAGACCTAATCACTAACATCGATCAAAGTGCAGGAAATTACTAGAAAACGGGCGATTGCGATTGGTTTAAGGGCGCGGGCTCCGCTGGTTGCGCGCGCGGCCGCGTTGCTCATTTTGGTTTCGGCAATAATCTTTGTCGCCGTCTCTTATTATCGTTTGCGCAATAACAAACCATTCCGGCTGCGCTCAGAATCCCCCGAGCTTTCAAAAGAAATAACCGGAATCATGAATGGTTATGAGCAACGGGTGATGAAAGAGGGCCGGCTCTACCTGTTAGTAAAAGCTGCGCGCGACATAACTTTTTCCGACGGCCATCACGAGTTGGACCAGGTCAGCTTGTCGGTTTATCCCCCTGTTGGCGACAAGCCTGATCAAATCACTGCGAACAAGGCCATTTATGAGCAACAGCGAGGCTTGATCACATTTCAAGGCGCCGTAAAGATCGAAACGAAAGACTCGCTTAAGGTCAATACAGAGCTGCTTGCTTATGATCAAAACAATGAAGTAGCGCAAACCGACGCGCCGGTTACTTTTGAGCGGGAAAACGTCAGCGGTCATTCGACGGGCGCGCTTGTTTTTGCCAAGAGCAAGAAACTTGAGTTGAAGCGTGACGTGGAAATCACGGTTGCCCCAGAGCTCCTTAAAGATCCCCAAGCCAAACCCGGCTCGAGCCGTTCCAAGCCGGTAACGATTCGCTCGGCGCGCGCCAATTTTTTACAGGAAACGATGAAGCTGGCATTTGAAGGCGGTGTGACTGCTGAACAAGAACGCGACGTCATGAGCGGTGAGACGCTGTATGCGACGCTGAACTCGGATAAGAAAATTCAAAAGGTCGAGGTGCGCACCAATGCTTACCTGCGCTCAATGGAAGAAGGGCGCGCGGCGGAGGTCCATTCCGCCGACATGGATTTCTTTTTTGATAAAGACCAGCGACTCGAGCGTGCAGTGGCCATGCGCGATACTGCCGCCAAGAGTCTCGATGCCGATTCGGATTTGCAACTAACAGGTGCAAGTCTCATTGAAGTTCTTTTTCAAGCGCAGGGCGATAAGAGTTTGCTGAAGCAAATGCGTACCGAAGGACGATCCGTCGTCACACTTTCGGCGCCAAAATCAAAGAGCAGCGATCCCCGCGCGGCCAACAAACGGTTGACCGCGGATACAGTAAAACTCATCTGGCGGAGTACCGGCCGTGATTTGCAACAAGCCGAAGCTGTTGGCAACGCAGAACTGTTTGTGGATCCGGTAAATAAAAATGCGCAGGCGGATAAAAAGACGCTCACGGCGCCGCGCATCGACTGCGACTTCTATGAAACTGGAAATTTGGCGAAGACATTCACCGCCACCGGTGGTTCCAAGGCGGTCATTGAACCGGTGCAAAGCGGCACTGATCGCGGCACTCGGGTACTGACGTCGCAAAAGATGATTGCTAACTTCGCGCGGGAAACACAGGATGTTGAGAAGATGGATGCGCAGGGCGACGCTAAGTTTAATGAGAACGATCGAAACGGAGTGGCATCGACGATCTCTTACACAGCTTCGGACAACACCATTCGTTTGCGGGGCGGCGACCCAACCGTGTGGGACTCGCGTGCTCGCACTAAAGCCGCTGAGTTGGATTCCGATCTGACCAATAATGTTTCGTACAGTCGCGGCAAGACGTCGACGACGTACTACAGCCAGGAACAAACGAATGGGTCGTTGCCATTCTCAAAGGTAAAGAGTCCGGTTTACATCGTCGGCGACAAGGGTGAGTTCCATACGGACAGTGGCGTTGCAATTTATTCCGGCAACGCGCGCGCCTGGCAGGATGACAATTTTGTACGCGCCGATCGTCTTACCATTTATGCGAATGAGAAAAAAATGAATGGCGATGGCCATGTACAAAGCGGCTTATACAGTGCGAGACGGCGTGTTCAAGGCGCTGCTGACACAGTCCCGGTTTTTGCTTCGGCCGACGCGATGACTTATTCAGATCCAAATCGCACGCTGCATTACGAAGGCAACGTCGACATTCGCCAGGGTACTGACCGGTTGACAGGCGGCGTAGCCGACGTCTACCTAATGCGCGAATCAAGCGAAGTCGAAAAAACGATCGCGCAACGCAATGTGGTTATGACTCAGCCTAATCGCAAAGGCACCGGCGATTGGATTCAATATACGACTACCGATGAAGTGGCCATCCTCAAGGGAAATCCCGCCCGCGTTGAAGACGTGGAAAAGGGAAGCACGGAAGGCGGACGTTTGACCGTTAACATGCGGGACGGTAGAGTGACCGCGGACGACGCAAGAGGAAACCAATCGCCGGGGCGTGTTCGGTCGACGCATAAAGTAAAAAGGCAATGAGCCGCGTTGCCGAACAAAACTAGTCGTACACGAATGAGCATCCTGCCAGAAGATCTAAAGGTCACCGATAGCCTCAAGCCCGAAACAGCTTTCCGTAACGTTGATCGATTAAGCTCGCCTTCTGAAACGGCACTCAGCGCCTTTCAACTGCAAAAAACTTACGGTAAACGCCGCGTAGTCGACGACGTCAGTTTGCACGTCGAGCGCGGCGAGGTCGTCGGTTTGCTCGGCGCAAACGGCGCTGGTAAGACAACCACGTTCTACATGATCGTTGGTCTCGAACGTCCCGATGGTGGCAGCGTTACCTTGGCTACGCGAGACGTCACGCGCTTGCCAATGTATCTGCGTGCACGACTGGGTCTAGGATATTTGCCGCAGGAACCTTCGATATTTCGCAAGATGACGGCGGCGCAGAATATTCTGGCGGTACTTGAAACGATGGGCCTGCGGCGGCGCGAACGACTAACTCGTTTGGAAGAGTTGCTTGAAGAGTTCGGTATAGCTCACGTCCGCAACACGCGTGGCGATGCCTTATCTGGCGGCGAACGCAGAAGGACTGAAATTGCGCGCGCTCTGGCGACTGAACCGCAGTACATTTTGTTGGACGAGCCCTTCGCCGGCATCGATCCAAAGGCGGTCGACGACATTCAAAATGTAATAATTTATCTACGAAGCCGTGGCATCGGCATCTTGATCACGGACCATAACGTACGCGAGACGTTGGGTGTCACCGATCGTGCTTACATAATGGCTGATGGACGAATCTTCCGCTCAGGTGTCCCACGCCAGCTAACGGAAGACGCCGAAGTGCGTCGTCTTTATCTCGGCGAGAAATTCCGCATGTAAACTCGGGTGGGCGCAAATGGCGTCTAAATCGAGTATAATCCTCCCGCGCTTTCCGATCGCAAATAGCAGACAATACGCGGATTTACCTGAGAAATGTCTCTTAAACTAACTACCAGCCTCTCTCAACGACTCGTGCTGACGCCGCAGTTGCGGCAGCGCATTGAGATGTTGCAGATGACTACGCTCGAGCTGACTGATTTGATTCAACAGCAGTTGCTCGAGAACCCGGTGCTGGAAGAGGTGGCGACGCAGGAAGAGGCGCAGGAGCTGGCGGAAAAGATTTTGGACCACCTTGCGAGTGCCGATCCCGGCGCGGCGCCGGAGCAACAGATCGCTGAACCAGTCGAACCGGAATTGGGCACTCCGTCTTCAAATGGATCTGGTGACACCGGACCATTGCCCGAACTAACAGCCGAAGGGCAAGCCGAAGTCGCTGAAACATCCGGCGAAGATATTCACGGAGACGACGCAAACGTGGATGAAGCCGTGCGCGATCCTTTTGAAGAGATCGATTTCGGCCGCGAGTTTCAGGACTATTTAGATCCCGGTTACAAGACCCAGGAAATCGAATACAAAGAAGACGCGCCGACTTTCGAACAATTTCTTACCAGGCCGCCGTCGCTAGCGGATCATTTGGAGTGGCAACTTCACATGAGCCCCATTGAAGACGAGGTGTGTGAGGCTGCAATCAGCGTCATTGGGAACCTCGATGCTGATGGCCGGCTCAACGCTACCAACGAAGAGATGGCGGCGATGGGTGGCTGGCCCGAAGAGCTCGTCGAGCACGCACGCCAGGCGCTGATGCGGCTTGACCCGGTGGGTTGCGGCGCGCGCGACGTTAAGGAGTGTTTGTTGGTCCAGCTCGAAGTGCGGGGCGAAAGCGATCGGCTGGCGCGCATGCTAATCAGCGAACACCTGTCGGAATTGCAGCAACATAAGCTGCCACATCTTGCTAAAGCAATCGGCACTGACGTCGAAACGTTACTCGAAGAGTTGCAGTTTATTCGCACGCTCGATCCCTATCCGGGCCGTCGTTATTCGTCAGAAGAGCCGGTGCTGATTGCGCCGGAGATTTATATCGAAAAGCTCGACGAGAACGACGACGACTACATCATTTATTTTGCCGACGACGGCAGCCCGCGCCTGCGCGTCAGCCAGCAATACCAGCACATGCTTGGTCAGACGGACGTGAGCAACGAGACGAAGAGTTTCATCCGCGAGAAAATGCGTTCGGCAGTCGATCTCTTGCGCAATATCGAGCACCGCCGCCAAACCATTTACAAAGTAGTTGAGTCAATTGTGGCGCGGCAGAAAGATTTTCTGGATCACGGGGTGCAGCACATTAAACCAATGATGTTGAAAGACATCGCCGAGGACATTGGCATGCATTTGTCGACAGTGTCTCGCGTTGTGAATCGCAAATATGCGCATACGCCCCAGGGCGTTATCGAACTGCGCCGCTTCTTTACCGAAGGAATGCTGAACGAAGATGGCGAGGAGATTTCCACGCGCATCATCAAGTTGAAAATCAAGAAGTTGATTGAGGAAGAAGATACGCACAACCCGATTACCGATGATCAGGTGGTAAAGATTTTGGCAAAGGACGGCATTAAGTTGTCGCGGAGGACTGTCGCCAAGTATCGCGATCAAATGAGCATACCCGGTTCGCGCGAACGGCGCGCGGTAGTGTGATTGTGCGATAAGCCTTGCCTTGTCGATTATGACAAGCTAAAGCTTATCGAACACCCAACACGTCGCCCCCTGGAATTACCCATGCAGCCGTTAGACAGCTCCAGGGTCTGACAAGCATTACTATATACATCAGCGCAGAAGGGAAACCGCAGTCATGAGGTTTGAGTACACCGGACGCCACGTTGAAGTTTCGCCCGCCATCCGCAAACACGTAGAAGATCATTTCAAAAAACTCGACCATATTTTCGACGGCACGGCCGCTTCGGTCCACGTAATTATCGAAGTGGAAAAGAATCGCCAGATCGGTGAATTAATCGTTCACTGGCGCGACCACACGTTGACCGCGAAAGACATCAACGCCGATATGTACATGGCATTGACGCGCGCGATTGCGAAAATAGAAAAGCAGGGACTCAAGCTCAAGAAAAAAACGATCGATCGAAAGCAGAATGCAAAGCGGACCGCGACGGTCGCCCCGACTCCTGACGGTCAATTAGAGGCAACGCCGCGACCTCCGCGAATTATTGCCGCCCGGCGATACTCGATAAAGCCGATGACTGCTGAAGAAGCCGCGCTCGCCCTTTCATCGCAGACCGATCAATTCGTAGTGTTTCGCGATGCCGATACCGATCGCGTCGGCGTTCTCTATAAACGCAAAGACGGAAATTTTGGCCTGATCGAACCGTAAACACCAGTTTCAAGTATGCAAGCAAAACCGCTCGCTTTGTCGGGCGGTTTTCGTTTAGACGGAGTGCTAATCTGCGGATCATTTGTTTTGCCGCTGGCGAAACCACAACATTCTCGTAGTACACTGGCGAAGTTCCAATGCCGGCGAAAAAAACAACAAAGAGGTCGACCGCTAAAGCAGCGCCATCCCACAGGGACGTGGTGATCATTACCGGCCTGAGTGGGTCCGGTATGTCTTCGGCTACGAATGCGTTCGAGGACCTCGGCTTTTTCTGCGTCGACAATCTTCCGATCACTATGCTGTCTACCTTCTCGCGCTTGTTGACGGCGGACACAGAAGAGAAAGGTATCGATCGCGCTGCACTGGTCATCGACATTCGCGAAGGCATGTTTCTTTCTGCTTTTGAACAGCAGTTAAAAGCACTGCGCGCGGCAGGTCTGGGCGTTTACGTTTTGTTTCTTGAAGCATCCGATGACGTGCTCCAGCATCGGTTCAGCGAAACTCGACGACCGCATCCGGCTGACAAGGGGCAGGGTCTTTTGCAAGCTATTCGTTCGGAACGTTCAGCGATGGCCCGCATCAGGGGAGAAGCCGATCAGATCATCGACACTTCCGATCACACAGTCCACACTCTACGCAAACACTTACTGGACCGCTTTAGCCTCGACGGAAAAGCCGGGACGATGCGAGTCGAGGTGCTAAGCTTTGGGCACAAATTTGGAACGCCCGGAGATTTGGAATTGCTTTTCGACGTGCGGCATCTTCCCAACCCGCACTTTGTGCCTGAACTTAAAGCCTTGTCTGGTCACGACAAACGTGTAGTTTCTTTTTTGAAGGA
>DATENN010000392.1:0-4629 GCA_035275045.1 Pyrinomonadaceae bacterium | reverse complement strand
CCGCTATCGTCGGCAAACGGCTTACCATTTTTCAAGAGAACAGCCCGCGCCGCCAGCGGAAGCTGAATCGTCAAGCGAACTCCGTTGCTTGCTGCGATCTCATCGCCTTGAACTTTGTTTTCGCTTCCGTTTTCGGCGGTGAATCTAAAACCAGCGGCGTCGCCAAACAGATCGAACGCAATAAAGCAGTGCCCGGCGGCAATTGCTGCCAACAACGATTCCGAGGTCAATGGTGTGCCCGCCGAAATCAAAACGTGCATGCGCACCAACCGGAAGCTACGTTCATACGGATCCGCTTTAAATCCAATCCAGGTTCTCCCGGAATTGTCGCTAACGTTAATGCCGACGTTTGCGTGCGCATCATTTCCCGCGGTCGCCACCAATCGCCGGCCAGTCGCGGCAATCGCGTCGTCCCATTTGCCTAGACTCTCCGAAGGCCGCTGATAGAAAGTGGCGAACAACAAATCCGGGTAGGTGCGATAGGACCACAGGCCATCGAACAACATGACGAGCGGATTGATCTGCTTTGCATTCGTAAAGACGTTGTAAACCTCGACGCCATCGTATGCGGCCGACCAACTTTTGAACTCTGTAGGATAAGCAACTACCGCCAATTGGTTCTTTGTTTTTGCGCGGTCGATCACTTCGTTAACCGAACCGGGGTCACCGGGCGTGCTTGATTCATCGCCGGGAAGAATCAACAGCCGCTCGCCGTTCGCAACACTTATCTCATTTCCATTGATGAACAAAATGCCGTCGTGAACACCCTTCAATGTTAGCGCTGCTGTGTTGAAGCGACTTGAGGTGTGTTCAGTCATCATCACGAAATCGAGGTTATTACTTTTCGCCGCGTCGATGATTTGATCGAAAGTGCCCGGACTGTGCCCACCGAGAAAAGAGTGCACATGCATCACACCGCGATACTCAACGAATTTTTCGTCCGCGATTGGTTGGCGCAGCGCGTTAACTTGCTGAATGGCTTGGTTGAGTTTGCCCAGACGATAGCGGCGATATGCGAAGGGTACTTGAGAAGCAATAACAACGACCAGGATGATGAGAACTAGTTTCTGCCAGCGCTTCATAAAGGACGATTAACTCTCGAAGTCAACTGAGGCGACGTGTTCACTGATCGTGCTGCCAAACTCGGCAACTTTTATGTGCTCCGGATGGATTGTGTAGGTATCGAGCCCCGCGCGATCCGCGAAGGTGGCAACCAGCCCAGAGTCGTATGAGCGTGGCAAAAACAGAGTGTCAAAACCAACCGATAAACTTTTTAGAGACGGTATCAAACCGTCCAGGCGTTGCAGCAGGATGAGATGTTCGGCTCGAATTTCCGGCCCGACATCGGCTCGATACTTCCAAATTACGATATGAGTCAACATATTAGAAATTTAACTTCGGCCGTTCCCTAATTGATTTGCGCTCCTTAGGAGCTTTACCACAAAGGCTCCGCGTGCACAGAGGCGGCATACAGAACTCAAACCAGGGCACTACCCCCCGGAGCGAAAAACGACAAGCATTAGCGTTTCGGACTTAGTCGCACAACCTGCGCAATTGCGCGTTCAGTAACTCCCAAACCTGGCTTACGTGTTTTTCAGTGGTGCGTATGTTTCCTATCGACAATCGCAACACAATTTTGTCGTTCAGTTTCGTGTGCGACAACAAGGCTTTACCGGTCGCGTTGACGCCATGCAGGATCGCCTCGTTCAGTTCATCTAATTGCTCATCGCTTCGTCCAGCAACGTTCGCTCGAAAGCAAACCAACGCAAGCGGTACGGGGGCGCACACCTCCCACTCGTTTGATTCTTCTACCCACGACGCAAACAATTTGGCGAGGCGGCAATGTTCGCGAATGCGCGCGGCGAGGCCTTCGTGGCCAAAATAACGAATGATCATCCACAATTTCAAAGACCGAAAACGCCGGCCCAGTTGAACTCCATAATCCGAACCGCTGCGCACCTGTTCCTGCTCGGGCGTCCGCAGGTATTCAGGCACAAGGGAAAAAGCCTTGCGCAACAAATCGAGATGCCGGCAATACAATACGGACAGATCAAAAGGAGTGAACAGCCACTTATGCGGATTGACAGCGATAGAATCCGCGCGCTCACAACCTGACAGCACGTGGCGCAGTTCGGGCACCACGGCAGCTGAACCGGCATACGCGGCATCCACATGCAGCCACATTGAGTTTTGCTCGGCAATGTTAGCGATGTCGGGCACTGGATCGATGCTCGAAGTCGACGTCGTACCAACCGTCGCAACGATACAAAACGGCAAGTAGCCCGCACTCTTGTCTTCTGCGATCGCCGCGCGCAGCGCCTCGGCATCCATGCGAAAGTTTTTGTCGGTAGGAATTTTTCTCAAAGCGCGCTGTCCCAGTCCCAGCGTGATGATCCCCTTATCAATAGACGAGTGCGCGTGTTCCGAAGCATATACGCGCAACAGCGGCAGATCGTTGCGACCACTCATTCCTTCTTCACGAATGCGCAACTCGACACCTTCGCGCGCTGCCGCGATTGCGTGCATGCTCGAAACTGACGCGGTGTCATAGATGATTCCGGTCAGCCCCGCATCCAGCCCCATCATTTGTCGCAGCCAGTCGAGCGTCACTTCTTCAAGTTCAGTTGAAGCGGGCGACGTGCGCCACAACATCGCCTTGTTATCGAAAGCGGCGCTTAGCATCTCTCCGAAAATTCCAGGAGCTGAAGTTGAGGTGGCAAAGTACGCGAAGAAAGACGGATGGCTCCAATTCGTCAACGCGGGAACAATAAAACGATCGACGTCTTTAACGATGTCGGCCATCGGCTCGCCCTGTGCGGGTGGCGATGCCGGCAATTGCTGCTTTAGATCCCCGGGTTGAACCTGGGCCAGCACCGGCAGCTCTTCAATGCGCTCGAAATAATCGGCTATCCAATCGATCAACTCGTGACCGTGGCGGCGAAACTCTTCCGCTTGCATGTCGCCGAGTACGGGTGATGGCTTGAATGCAGTTTCGCTCATTTTGCGCGCAGTCTAGAGTAGCGGCACATCGAGCGCAAACTTTCGTGATCTCGCCTCCAATGAATTAGTCACAAGTGTATGGCTTACTTGAACTAAAGTTTGCGCTACGTGCGCTCTCGAAGCTATTATGCAGACTCGTTTTAAGCTGACATTTTGCTGTAACGCAAACTTCATTTGCGTGCGTGTCGTCGCAATTGAGTAGCGTACCTGGCTCCCCACTCCCGATGTCGGTTGCCAAAAACATTTCGTCTGGTGAGGAAAATATGAAAAGACTTCTGCTTTCGCTCGGTTTGATTGCCACTCTGGTGTTTGCTTTTGCTTGTGAACGGCGCGGTGGTCCAGGCGCCGGTGGCGAATCCGGTGAGATCGTGGTGGGTTATTACGGCGATCTAACGGGACGCACTTCTAACTTTGGCCAATCGACCAAAAATGGCGTCGAGATGGCCGTGGATGAAATCAACAAGGCGGGTGGAATTAACGGACGGCAGATTAAAGTTCTATCTGAAGATGACGAAGGCCGCCCCGAAAAAGCAGCGACCGTGGCTACCAAGTTAATCGATCAGGACCGCGTCATCGCGCTCCTTGGCGAAGTGGCTTCCGGAAATAGCTTGGCTGCTGCGCCAAAAGCACAAGCCGCAAAGGTGCCGATGATCTCGCCCTCGTCAACCAATCCGGCAGTTACGCAAGTCGGTGATTATATTTTCCGCGTGTGCTTCATCGATCCCTTCCAGGGTGAAGTAATGGCAAAGTTCGCTGCCAACACTTTGAAAGCGAAGAAGGCTGCGATCATGCTCGACTTTAACTCACCGTACAGCCGCGGCCTGACTGAGTTCTTCGAATCGAGCTTTACGAAACTCGGCGGCCAGGTCGTGACCAAGCAGTCGTACACGCAAGGCGATCGCGACTACAAAGGACAGTTGACGTCGATACGTTCTGCGAATCCGGATGTAATTTATGTCCCCGGTTATTACGGTGAAGTCGGCGTGATTGCCAAACAGGCAAAACAGCTTGGCATCACGCAGCCGTTGCTTGGTGGCGACGGTTGGGACGCACCGCAGTTGTGGGAGCTTGGGGGCGACGCGCTGAATGGCGACTTCATTTCCAATCATTATTCAGTTGAAGATCCTTCGCCGGCAATTCAGAAATTCGTGGGTGACTTCAAATCGCGTTACAACATCGCGCCCGATGCTCTCGCGGCACTTGGGTATGATGCGATGCGCGTGCTCGCCGATGCAATCAAACGCGCCGGCACGACGGAAGGTCAGAAACTGCGCGATGCGATTGCCGCTACCAAAGACTTCGCGGGTGTGACCGGAGTGATCAGCATCAATGCTGAACGCAACGCGGTGAAACCGGCGGTTGTTCTCAAACTACAGGACAACAAGTACGTGTATCAGGAAACCATCAATCCTTAACTTCAAAGGCAAGCCAGGAACTGTATGGACACTTTCGTCCAGCAACTCATCAACGGCCTGACCATCGGCGCGATTTACGCGTTGATCGCCCTGGGCTACACGATGGTGTACGGCATTCTGCGCCTGATCAACTTCGCGCACGGCGATATCTACATGGTCGGCGCGTTTGTCGGATACTTTCTTGCAATACAACTCGGCTTTGCTGCTGGTCCAT
>DATENN010000391.1:0-4259 GCA_035275045.1 Pyrinomonadaceae bacterium | reverse complement strand
CTTCTTTGTTCAATCCAGTTCCTATCTGGCCGGCGACGCCAGTCTCACCGTTGATACAAAATGGGGCGGAGCAAAGTCTTTTTTCGGTGGCGAAGGACTATTTGTGTTGATGGTCCAGGGACGGGGCTTGCTGCTGGTTTCTTCATTCGGGGCGATTCATCGAAAGGTCTTAAGGCCCGGTGAACGCTACGTTGTCGACACTGGACATCTGGTGGCATGGGAAGGGACCACGCAATACACTTTGCGTAAAGCCGCCGCCGGATTCTTTCGCAGCATGATGAGTGGCGAAGGTATCGTCGCTGAATTCAGCGGGCCCGGAGAACTTCTAATTCAAACGCGAAATCTCGCAGCGCTGGCCGGCTTGCTGCGCCCATTCTTCCCCTCGCAATCCGGCGGAGGCGGCGGTTTCAATATCAATCTGGGCGGCTGACCTGTTTATGCTGGAAGTGGCCACAGAAAGAGAAGAGGAACACATCAGCGCGCAAGCCGCGCCCCGTTCTGTCGGCATCATCGGTGTGCCGCTCGCTTATGGCGCCAGCATGGCGGGCGTCGAGTTGGGCCCCGCCGCGCTGCGCGTAGCGCGACTAAAAAGACGCATCGGCGAACTTGGGTACCTGGTGCGGGACCTCGGCGACTTGCCAGTTGAACAATCGCCGGTAACACCGGATGCGAATGACAAACTAAAACATCTTGCGGAAATCAGCGCAGCGTGCGAGCTGCTGGCAAAAACAATCGAAGGAATTTTAGCCGCGAATGAGTTGCCCCTTGTGTTGGGTGGCGATCATTCGATCGCGATCGGATCGCTTTCCGGGTTCGCGGCGCATTGTCGCAGCAGGAATAGAGATCCTGGTCTGATTTGGTTCGACGCCCATGCTGATATGAATACGCCGGAAACGACGCCATCGGGAAACATTCATGGCATGCCGCTGTCGGCCGTATTGGGTTACGGCGCGCCGGAATTAACTCAAATCGGAGGCTTTGCTCCAAAGTTAGATCCAAAATTTTGCGTTCACGTCGGGGCGCGAGACATTGATCGCGGCGAACGCGAACTTATTAGCCGCCTTGGATTGCGATTTATCACTATGCGCGAAATCGATGAACGCGGCATGAACGCATGCATGGACGAAGCGATTAGCATTGCCTCGAAAGCCAGCGCTGGCTACGCTGTTACCTTCGACGTCGACGCACTCGATCCCGGAGATGCGCCGGGTTCGGGCACGCTGGTTCGTGGTGGTCTGACCTATCGTGAAGCCCACCTGGCGATGGAAAAAATTGCTGAGGCAGGCGGAATGCGAACGCTGGAAGTTGTAGAAATAAATACCGCGCTTGATGTGAATAATAAAACCGCGGAGCTCGGCGTCGAGTTAATTCTTTCTGCGCTTGGAAAAACTATTTTATAGCATCAAGGGATAACGACTTTGAGCAAACGGCTCCGTCTTGGAGTTATCTTCGGCGGCAAATCGGGCGAACACGAAGTTTCAGCTCGGTCCGCAGCGTCGGTAATCGAAGCACTCGATAAAGCCAAATACGAAGTCGTGCCCATCGCTATTTCGCGCGAAGGGAAATGGCTCTCACCTGCCGAAGCAGCAAGCCTTTTGTCACATGGAGCTCGCAGTCTGCTCTCAGCGCGGGTCGCTAACTCGCCCAAACAAGATGTCGCAATTCTTCCTGATCCTACGCAAAGCGGGTTGATCTCTTTGAATAATTCGGGTTGGGGTAATACTCAAAAACTGGATGTTGTTTTTCCGGTGCTGCATGGTCCATTAGGCGAGGACGGGACTATCCAGGGTTTGCTCGAGATGGCAAATGTTCCATACGTCGGTGGCGGGGTACTGGCTTCATCGTGCGGCATGGATAAGGTCGCGATGAAGTCGCTGTTTCTTCAGGCGGGTTTGCCTATGTGCCGATACACGTGGTTCCTGCGCGGAGACTGGGAAAAAAATGCAGCGGATATTACAAAGAAAATCGGCCGCGACCTTGGCTGGCCGGTTTTTGTTAAGCCTGCCAATCTAGGTTCGTCGGTTGGCATCTCAAAAGCGAGCGACAAAAATTCGTTGAAGAGATCGGTTGAGCTCGCCGCTCAATATGATCGGAAGATCATTGTTGAAGAAGCAATCGATGCGCGCGAGATCGAATGTGGAGTGCTCGGCAACGACGATCCAATTGCGAGCTTGCCCGGCGAATATGTCGTTCATGACGAGTCCGCGCGATTCCTTGACTATACTGAAAAATACACGCAAACGGGACACGTGGATTTTGTTGTACCTGCGCCCGTTTCCAAGGCGATCGCTTCGCGTATTCAATCGCTCGCGATTCGCGCTTTCAGAGCGATCGACGGGGCCGGACTCAGTCGGGTTGATTTCTTTCTTGAACGAGGCGGCAAGAAGTTGCTCGTCAACGAGATCAACACGATGCCCGGGCTCACTGATGTTTCAGGATTTCCGAAGATGTGGGCCGCCTCGGGTTTGAGTTACGGCGCAATGTTGGATCGCCTGATCGATTTGGCGCTTGAGAGGCATCGTGAGAAGGCACGGAACAAGGCGACCTTAACTTAAAGTTATGCTTTAACCTTTTGGCGCGCGGTAAGCTTTCCTCGTTCTCACACTTAATTCCGGTCGCGACAACTTAACTTCCAGCTTGCGCCATTTGCCATCGCGGGTTCGGTTCAGCGGCCGATAAGCAATCGTGTATTGGTGGCTAAGTTCGTCCGCAATATTCGCGAACGCATCGCGTAAAGCCGGTCCTCCGGGAGTATCGATAAAGCGGCCGCCGGTCTTATCGGCGAAACTCTTCAGAACCGCAGCGCTCCGCTGATCATTCTTGCCGTTCCCAGTCGCTGACATATCGACCGCATAAATAGTGGCGCCAATACTGAGCGCAGTCTCAACCGCCTTATCGGCGGTCGCTTTGCTTGAGGTATCCATTCCGTCGGAGAGAATTACGATCGCCTTACGCAATTCTTCGCGTTCTGATAGAGCCTTGACTGCATCAACAACTGCGTCATTCAAACGCGTCATGCCTTTTGTATGTAAACCATAAGCCATCGGCGCCAGATCGCGGCCGCCCGAGAATTCCTGAACTTGCTGCACCTTCGAATCAAAGTTGAAGACGGCCGCGACGTCTTCCGGTCGCAACCGATCCAGAAAGCGAATGGCGGCCGATCGGGCCAGGGATAATCGCGACTCCATGCTGGTTGATGTATCGAGCAGCACTACCGAAGCGAAAGGTGATTCGTGCACGTTGAAGCTGGAGATGAGCTGGGCCGGAACTTCTTTGCCATCCTCGAAGACCTTGAAATCAGCGAGTCTCAGTCCGGGAACATACTGACCTGACGCGTCCGTCACGGTGACGTTGAGGACAACCAAGTCGGTGTTGACTCGGACTACGTCATCGTCCTGAGCCAGGACTGAAGGTGAATAGAAAAAGAAAAGAGTCGCTAGCGCCAGGATCGTACGCGTGATCTTAGGCAACAAACGGTGAAGTGGGACAACAATCGTGTGCAAATGATGAGCGACAGCTAGGGACACAATGCGGCGGAAATCAGATCCGAGACAGTTCGCGCACCGTTCGCACGAGCTCAAGTAACGCATTAGCTTCGTCGATGACGGCAGCGGAGATAACATGACGGGGAGTTTTCTCTACACGACGGGCGAGAGAACCGACCACCTCAAACATTTCCTTCACCGACGCGGCCAGGTCTGCCGGATGTTTATCAGACTGCTTGTCGTCGTCTGAGCCACCCGCAGCATTACGAATCGATTTCGTTAACTTTTCGATGCGATCGAGTTTCTTCAAGTCGTCTCGAGTTAGGTGTTCGTTCTGCTTGAATGACGCACTGAGCTGACTGCCCAGATCAGAGAGTTCATGCGCCCGTTCGATATTTTCCTGATACTCTTTTTCAGCGTATCTAATCGCTCGTTTGGCGCGCATCTCCTCTTCAATGGTGCTCATTGGATCCGGATCGTCGCGCCGGATCAGGCTCGGCTCACGTGGTTCCGTTGCCGGCTTATTCTGCTGCGCCCAAACAGAAGCGGGCGCGACACAGAGCGCCGCAATCGAAATCATCGTTCGCGCGTGTTTTCTAAAAACTGTAATTTGAATTATCGACATCAGAGAACTTCAGAAGTATGACGAGTCCGCCGTGCTTGCGGTTGCTTTCCCAACCGTACGTTCTCAATCTTCAGGGGAAACATTAGTTGTCGCCGCACCGACTGCTCAACGAAAACTTGAAGACTACGATCGTCGGCGAGGGAATTAAA
>DATENN010000390.1:0-6177 GCA_035275045.1 Pyrinomonadaceae bacterium | reverse complement strand
TGAAGCGGCGCGCGCCAATGATTCGGGATGCAGCTCACCACTCGGCAAGGGAAGTCGAATGGTGAAGACGGCGCCTGATTCCTCGTTACGATTCTCAACTCCAATAGTACCGCCGTGAAGTTCGACAAGGTGACGCACGATTGCGAGCCCGAGGCCAAGGCCGCCATGTGTTCGCGTGGTCGATCCATCGGCCTGACGGAAGCGTTCAAAAACGTGCGGCAGAAACTCAGGCTCGATTCCCGGTCCGGTGTCCTTAACTTTAAGTTCGACGTGCCCGTTATTCTGTGCAACCGCGATTTCAACTTTTCCGCCCGGCGGAGTGAACTTTGCCGCGTTGGACAGTACGTTCCAAACAACCTGCTGCAACCGGTCCGGATCACCCGACACGAGGCGCAAGCTTGAACCGATGATCGTTTCGATCTTGATGTCCTTCGCTTCCATGGCGGGACGCACTGCATCGAGTGCCGCGTCCACGACAGATACAAGATCGACGGGCGTAAGATTGAGTTGCAGCTTGCCGGTGATGACGCGCGAAACGTCGAGAATGTCTTCGATGATTTGTTTTTGCGCCCATGCGTTGCGTTCGATAACTTCGAGAGCATGCGCCGAGCTGTCCTGGTCCAAACGCCCCGACCGCAGCATGCGCGCCCAACCAATTACCGCGTTCAGCGGGGTGCGTAATTCGTGCGACAGTGTCGCCAGAAACTCATCCTTTAACCGGTTTGCGCGTTCAGCTTCGCTGCGCGCTGCCCGTTCGCTGTCCAATAGTTCAGCTAAACGTTCTTCCGCACGTTTACGCTCGGTAAACTGCCCAATCTGTCCGCCAATGCCGGCCACAAGCTGTAGCAACTCGTCGTCCGGCGGGCGAATTTCAGCGCTGAAGAATTCAAATACTCCTAAAACTTCATCGCCGGTTTTGATGGGAAATCCAAACGCGCCGCGCAGCCCTTCGGCAGCAGCGAGGGGTGCGCGCGGAAAGTTTGCGTCGGGTACCACATTATCGACCCAAGCGGGTTGGCCGCTGGCCCAGATACGCCCGGGCAGGCCAACTCCTTTGGCGAAAGTATTTTCCTCGCAAAACTGATCGAATTGCGGTGTCTCGAGTTCCGTCGCATGGCACAACTCGACAAAGCGCAAGACGTCTGCGGAGGTGTCGACTCGCCATAGCGCTCCTACTTCCCAATCCAGACTGTCGCATGCAGCTTTTAAGATCTTGCCGGCGCTTTCAGTGAAGTCCTGTGACTCGGCAAGTATTCGCGTGACCGCATACTGCAAGGCAAGTCGAGTCTCAGTCCTCCTTCTTTCAGTGAAGTCCCGAGTGAAGCAGCGCGTGTGAATAAAGCGACCGTTTTCGCGATAAACGCTCGAGTTGATGCGCGCGTGAATAATCGAACCATCTTTGCGGCGCAAGCGTGCTTCGTAATCCTGAAGCACCTGGCCGTCCTGCAAACGTTGCAGGATGTCTTCAATGGATTGCGCGTCCACATGAAATTCAGCGATGTGATGTCCGACATATTCGTCGCGTTCGTAACCAAGCATGTCCAGCTCTGCCTGGTTCACACGCAAAATCATGCCGTCTGGTCCAACCCAATGCAGCCCGATCGCGGCGTTCTCGAAAAAGTCCGTTAACTCGGCTTCGCTGCGCTGCAACGCTTCCTCAGAGCGTTTGCGTTCAGTAATGTCGCGTTTGATTCCGACAAAGCAAAGCGGCGCTCCGTTTTTATCTCTCACGGTAAAAGCCGAGAGCTCAAGCAGGCGGATTTCGCCGCTCTTGGTTCTGCTAGTTACGTCGCCGCGATATTCGCCTTGAGTGGTAAGCGCCTCGGCGATTTCCGCAAACACTTCTTCGCCTAAATGTATAGCTGGAGTTTGGTTGCGCAGTTCTGCATCGGTATAGCCGAGCATCTCGGCGTGCGCGCTGTTTTGCTCGATGTAAAAGCCCTGCGGGTCGATGATCGCCACGGGTTCGCGAGAGTGGCGAAAGATCGACTGATACAAATCCTGCGCTAGTGACGCAAGTTGCCGCTGACTCGTGTTTGCTATTCCAGACATCGGTCGCAGGAGAATAAGAAACGCTAAAATTAGGGGGGCCTGATAATAACACTAAGGCGGGGAACGGATAAAAAGGATGAGGCGCAGGCTGGGATTAGTCAGCGCCGTCACCGTTCAGCCTCAGCGCGGCCATATCGATCATGGTTAACGATTGACTTAAGCCGGCTTTGGTTGTACAAGCGTGCCGGACTCCATTCAGCTTTAAATCACCCAACCCTTCGCCCTTCGAATTCGGGGCGTCTGACCTTTTTTATTTACGGAAGGAGATTGAAATGGCTTTACGTTTAGGAGATGTTGCTCCCGATTTCACGGCTGACACTACTGATGGGCCAATTAGTTTTCACGAATGGATTGGCGACAATTGGGCCGTGCTTTTTTCCCACCCCAAGGATTTCACCCCGGTTTGCACTACAGAACTTGGCGAGTGTGCGCGATTGAAACCTGAATTCGACCGGCGCGGTGTGAAAGTCATCGGCCTCAGCGTCGATCAAACTGATTCACACAAGCGCTGGGCTGAAGACATAAAAGAAACGCAGGGCTCATCATTGAACTTTCCCATTATCGCCGATCCGGATCATAAGATTGCCGAGCTCTATGACATGATTCATCCGGAAATTAGCGATGTTTTCACAGTGCGCTCGGTTTACATTATCGGCCCCGACAAGAAAGTAAAATTGATGCTGACGTATCCCGCCAGCACCGGCCGCAACTTTGACGAAATTCTGCGCGTCATCGATTCGCTTCAGTTGACTTCGAAGTACAGCGTCGCGACTCCAGTCAATTGGAAGGACGGTCAGGACGTAATCATCGTGCCTTCGATGTCGGACGAAGACGCGAAGGCAAAATTTCCGGCAGGCTGGAAAGCTCCCAAGCCTTACCTGCGCATCACGCCACAACCGAATAAAGTTGGCGGAAGTGACACCGCTGCGAAGAGCGCCTCGTGATCAGACTTCGTTTCAATAATCTTATCTGGTTGTTTCTAATGGTGGGCTGCGCGACGGGTTGGGCCAAGGCTCAATCGCGCAGCCACCTACTTGAGGACAACTATAAGGGAAGAGTGAAGACGGTTCGCATCGAAATCGCGAAGATCGTCGATTCATCTAATGGTCCAACTGAAATAGAGCGGGTTGTTGTCTCAAACACAAGTTACGACAAACGTGGAAACGAAACCTCGGCGACGGTCAACGACCGCGACGGCTCACGCAAATATTCGCTGAGGTGGACTCACCTCTACGACGATAAAGGTCGCGAAATTCGTACCGAGTATTTGGATAGCAATGGACAGCTAACCAACACCGGCATTACGCATTACCGGGAGGACGGTTATGAACGGGGGCAATACAATCCAAACGGAACGGTCAATCATGTTTTCGAAGCGTTCCTCGACGAGAACGGCAAGCTGGTTCGCGATTCACGCAAGTATCAAAATGGAAAGTCTTATGAACATCTCTACAAATACGACAAACAAGGCCGCTTGATCGAACGCATCAATCGTGAGATAGGCGGATCCACCATTGATAAGAGCACTTGGACCTATGATGATCATGGAAATCAGACTTCATTTATAGTCGAAAAGGCTGATGGCACTGTAGTGCCAATGTTTAAATTTCAGTATGAGTACGACAGTCAGGGTCATATTGTTGTCCGACGCGATTACGATCCGGACGGTTCGATGTTCATGAAATGGAATTACAGTTACGAGTTCGATGATCAGGGTAACTGGATAAAGTTAACTGCGATTAGACAGAGTTATAGCAAACATCAGGTGCGCTATGATCGCGAAGTTACATATCGCTTCATCACTTATTACTAGCATTCGCCCGCCCAACCGTTTTCTTAAAATACATATGCGATTGAATCGAATAGCGTGGCTCGTCCTACTCTTAGCGCTGGTTACAAGTTCGACGGCTGCCCAAAAAGCTGCGCCTTCTAATGATCGCAACACGCCCGTGCGCTTAGTTGCGGATCTTTACCGCCAGCACAAGCGCCACAGTCCCTTTTTTCAGCACACCAATCGTGCGTTGGTGGATCGCTATTTTGATCGGCAAGTTGCCGATCTTTTGTGGAACATACCCGACACGCCGGGCGAGGTCGGTCCGCTGGACGGCGATCCGCTCTACAACGCGCAAGACATGGAGATCAAAAAGTTTGTGATCCATCCTGCAAAAATGGTTGGCGATACTGCGCGCGTGCTGGTTACGTTCACGAACTTTGGCAAGCCGCAACAGATCAATTTTGTTCTAGTGCCGGTCGGTTCCGGTTGGCGAATTTCAAACATCAAGTACGACGACGGCACCGACCTGATTGGGATTCTGAAAACCAATTGAGAGGCACAATAGAAAGTGGCACAGACTTTAGTCTGTGTATGCGCGTCCTGCGTTCAAGGTTTAGTGTATGAGCGACATCGACCTGGTGTTGTACCTTGGAAGTTTAAGTCAGACTGCAGACGGTGGTGAGACCACGGCGCTTCCTTTCGGCGGCGGAGGAATATTTCCAATCGGTGCTCTGCATTACCAAGCCCGCTTTCACTGGATTGTTTTCGATGTAGGTGACGATCCGCATGAATTCATCATGGTCCCGTGACCAGTGATCAAAAGATTCATCTTGCCAAAATGGCATTCCAGTGCGCCCCAGCATTAGATTTGCCTCGCGTGCTGTGTAGCCCTTCAATTTTTGCAGGATTTTTGACAGAGGAACGAAATGATCGGCCAGAGTCATTTTGGGTGTAATGAGGAGGTGGACGTGATTAGCCATCACCACATACGCCCAGAGTTTATATAGAGACGCGTATCTGGTTACCAACGTGGCTTGGACCATGGAGGCAATTTCAGGCTGAGCCAGCCACAAGTGACCGGTACCCGCACTGTCCAGCGTTGCATCGATTCTGCGAAACATTATCCTGTAATGCTCGAGGCGTCGTTTCTGCTGTTCTATTTCAGACAACCCGGATATTTCTCTCGCCAAGAGCCTCTGTCGCGATTTCAGAGCTGTTAGTACTTTTTTTGGCAAAGAGCCATATAAGTTGAACGTACAAAAAATCGGAACGCCGGGTGGGTGCCAATGAGGAAGATTGCGTTGATAATACTCCTGACTCGGCATGCAAGTCGTAGAACTAGGCCGCTTTAATCCGATTTGTAAAGGGCGCCGGCATAAAGCTACGGTTCATTCAGATACAAGACATTTTGCTTGACAGAGTTGCCCAGCCGTAAATTGGGACTATTACTGAGCAAACACAGACTAAAGTCTGTGCCACTAGTAAATGCGACAAGTCGTAACAACTAAAAATGGTGACGTCGGGGTGCTGCAAGTTCAGGAGCGGCCCGATCCGCAACCACGGCCGGGCGAGGTCGTCGTAAAAGTAAAGGCGGCGGGCCTTAACTTCGCTGACATTCTTGCGCGCCAGGGTCTATATCCCGATGGACCACCGAAACCCTGCGTGATGGGTTACGAGGTTGCCGGTGAAGTCGAAGCAGTCGGACCGGGCGTGGACCAAGCCATGATCGGTAAACCAGTAGTGGCGATGACGCGTTTCGGTGGACAGTCAGAGAAGGTTGTCGTTCAGCAAACGCAATTGTTCGATAAGCCCGCCGGGTTAACGTTTGAACAAGCTGCCGCTGTGCCGGTGAATTATCTGACCGCCTGGGCATTGCTAGTTGTGATGGGCGGTTTGCGCGCGGGCGAATCCGTATTAATTCACAATGCGGGCGGTGGTGTCGGTCTTGCTGCGTTAGACATCGCGAAACACATCGGCGCTACAACCTACGGCACCGCCAGTCCGGGCAAGCATGAGTTTCTGCGCGAACGTGGCCTGGACCACCCGATTGATTACCGCAACCAGGACTGGTTGCCGGTGCTAAAACAAATGACAAACAATCGGGGCGTCGAGTTGGTCATCGATCCAATCGGCGGCGGTCATTGGAAGAAAAGCTACGCCGCGTTGCGCACGACCGGACGTTTGGGAATGTTCGGTGTTTCAACTGCGTCGGCAAACGGTCTCGCCGGAAAATTTAAGTTATTAAAAGCCGCCGCGCAGATGCCTCGGTTTCACCCGTTGGGGTTGCTCAGTCGCAACCGCGGAGTTTTCGGGCTGAACCTCGGACACATGTGGCACGAGCCGGAGAAGGT
>DATENN010000389.1:0-10830 GCA_035275045.1 Pyrinomonadaceae bacterium | reverse complement strand
AACGGTAACTAAGGGCGCGCTGCCCGTGCAGGAAAACGTGATGCCGCGGCCTGCCTTTTGGAAGTCGCTCTTTAAGCGCCAGGCAACACCGAACGCGCTGGAGCTTCAGGTGAGTAGCACAGACTTCAGTCTGTGAATCTTTGAACAACGCACAGGTAAGAGCCTGTGCCACTAAGTAACACAGACTTCAGTCTGTGAATCTTTGAACAGCACACAGGCTAAAGCCTGTGCCACTAACACAGCCTTCAGTCTGTGAATCTTTGAACAACGCATTGGCTAAAGCACACAGGCTAAAGCCTGTGCCACTAATCGGACGACAAACTAATGGCACTTCGAGAGAGATTAATTAAAGAATCAGCAGGGTTTCCGGGAAACGGCAACGGTAGCGAGGTAAACGGTGCGCAGTCATTCCAGGAGATGAAATCGCGGTTGCATCGCGCCCTCATCAACCGCATGGACCTCACTAAACTTGCGGCGCTGAATCAGGAACAGGTGCACGCTGAAGTCTCGCGTCTCGCCGAAATCGTTCTGGCGCAGGAAGCGATGCCACTGTCGGCTTCTGAGCGCGATCGCTTAGTGAACGACGTTCAGCACGAGTTGTTCGGACTAGGACCACTGGAACCGCTACTCGCCGACGGGACAATTTCCGACATCCTCGTGAACTCGCACGGAAAAATATATGTCGAACGTCGCGGCAGACTGGAAATCACAAATGTCGCGTTCAAAGACGACGAGCACTTGATGCGTGTGATTGAACGAATTGTTTCGTCGGTGGGCCGGCGCATAGACGAATCGTCGCCAATGGTCGATGCGCGGTTGCGAGATGGTTCGCGCGTCAATGCGATCATCCCGCCGCTTTCTATCGACGGCCCGGTGCTTTCGATTCGCCGGTTTGGTTCGGAACCGCTGCGAATGAACGCGCTCATTGAAAACAAAGCGCTGACCAAGGACATTGCGGATATGCTGCAAATGTGCGTCAGCGCGCGATTGAACGTGTTGATTTCCGGCGGCACCGGTGCCGGTAAAACCACTTTACTGAACGCGTTGTCGGCTTTCATTCCGGAAAACGAACGCATTGTCACCATTGAGGATTCAGCAGAGTTGCAGTTGCAACAACCTCACGTCGTGCGGCTCGAAACTCGTCCAGCAAATATTGAAGGCCGGGGTGAGGTCACTCAACGAGACTTGGTTCGCAACGCACTGCGAATGCGGCCCGATCGCATCGTCATCGGCGAGGTTCGCGGCGGCGAAGCGATTGACATGCTACAGGCGATGAACACGGGCCATGACGGCAGCTTGACCACCATTCACGCGAATACTCCGCGTGACGCGCTGTCCCGGCTGGAAACGATGATTCAGATGACAGGCATGCGCTTGTCGGATCGCGCTATGCGCCAGCAGATCGCGGCGGCTATCAACCTGGTGGTCCAGGTTGCTCGCTTGTCCGACGGCACGCGCCGCCTGACTTCCATTTCCGAAATTACAGGAATGGAAGGCGAAACGATCACGATGCAGGAAATTTTCCAGTACGAGCGCACCGGTATCGACAGCAACGGCATGGTGATTGGACGCTTCCGTCCCACCGGCATTCGGCCGCGCTTTGCTGAAAAACTTAAAGCCAGTGGTTTGCAGTTACCGCGAGTCTTTTTTGAGGAGATGTAGCGCGTCATGTTCATCTCATTTTTAGTTTTCCTGTTTTGTCTTTTCCTCGTGCTGGGCGCGTACCTGCTGGCGACGCACGGCAGCGATGCGAAACGCGCTCGCCTGCAAAAGCGTTTGTCTGACGCGCTGCTCCATTCTGCGCATACGGAAGACACCGAAGTCGTGCTCGCGCGCGCCGAGTTGATGAGCGAAATTCCCTGGCTGAATCGTTCGTTGATTCGCATGCAGGCAGCACTACATTTGAAGCGAATGTTGGACCAGGCGGACCTGCACATCACACCTTCACGCCTGGTTATGTTTTCAGGAATGGCGGGCATGCTCGCCGCGTTAGCTGCTTCCGTCATCACGATTTCCATCATCGTCATGTTTGTTAGCGGCATCATTGCCGCGGCGCTGCCTTTCGTGCACGTCTGGTGGAAACGCAAGAAGCGTTTCGATCGTTTCCTCGAGCACTTGCCCGATGCGCTCGACTTAATGAGCAGGGCGCTGAGTGCCGGCCACGCCTTTTCTGAGGCGATGCACATGGTCTCTCAGGAAATGCCGGAGCCCATCGCGACCGAATTCCGTAAGACTTATGAAGAGCAAAACCTCGGCTTGTCTTTAAAGCTTGCGCTCGAAAACCTCACCGATCGAATTCCGTTGCTTGATTTGAAGATGTGCGTAACCGCCGTCTTAATCCAACGAGAGACGGGGGGCAATCTGGCTGAGATTCTCGAAAAGGTCGCGTACACGATTCGCGAACGCTTCCGAATCATGGGTGACTTGAAGACGTTGACCACGAGCTCGCGAATGTCCGCCTGGTTGCTTTGCGGACTTCCAATCTTCGTCGCCATGGTCATCACCGCGATGAATCCCGATTACATGAGCGTGCTGTGGAAAGACCAGCGCGGCCATTACCTGATTGCCGTTGCGCTGTTTCTGCAAGCGACGGGCATGTTGATAGTGCGAAAAATTCTGAGGATAAAAATTTGATAACGGTCAGTAGTCAGTGGTCCGTGGTCAGTTGCAAGAACCACCTGATTCACATCCCCTAACGACCAGCCACTAAGACCAATAGTTGACCATCCATGACGGACCACAACGACGATGCAGCTGATCACTGACGACTGACTACTGACGAAACCATCATGTTACTAATTATTACCATCTCAACTTTTGTTTGCATCTCGCTTGCGATGCTGGGCGCGTACTGGCTGTTGTACCGGCCACAGAGTGCGGCGACTGAGCGGCTCAAGCGGCTGGGTGAAAAAAGCGCGGTTGCCGCCGGCGCAGTATCGCTCGATGAAGGCAGCAACAATAGTGACCTGGCCCAGCGGCTGGCATCGCCAGTCAATCGTTTGTTGCCGCCGTCTGCTGCCGAAGCAAAAAAACTTCAACAGCAACTAATGCAAGCGGGTTTTAGATCGCCCGGCGCCGCCGTCACGTTTCGCGCGATTCAGGTTTGCACACTCGCCGGACTCCCGGCGATGGTAGCGCTCGCCTGTGCTTTACTGGCCCGACCGATGCAAAGTGCAGTGCTTTACATCCTCTTCGCTTTCGTCATCGGATTTTTCCTGCCCCGCTACGCATTGCGCCGCATGATTCGCTCGCGACAGCAACTTGTGAGATGGGGCCTGGCGGACGCGCTTGATTTGATGGTGATTTCCATCGAGGCGGGGTTGGGATTGAACGCGGCGATGATGAAAGTTAGCAGTGAATTAAAAGATGTTCATCCCGACATCAGCGATGAATTCGAATTGGCCAACCTGGAGATTCGAGTCGGCCGGGACCGCGATGAAGCACTGCGCAACCTTGCGGATCGCACTGGCGTCGATGATCTCCGCAGTCTGGTAGCGATGCTGATTCAAACCGACAAGTTTGGCACTTCGATCGCAAAAGCCATTCGCGCGTTTTCGGATTCACTACGGACCAAGCGCCGGCAACGCGCCGAACAGGCTGCCCAAAAGGCGGCAGTTAAACTGCTATTTCCGCTTGCGTGTTTCCTGTTTCCGACCTTGTTTATTGCGATTCTTGGACCAGCCGCACTTCAGCTCATGGATACGCTCGGCAAGATGTAAAGGAGCTCGTTATGAATAAACGCACTTTATTAGCAGCACTAATCGCACTTGTAGTGGCGGTAGGCGCCACCGCGATGTGGAGCGCGTCCACTACCGAGCGCGAAGGTGATACAGACGCTAATGCGATGGAAGACGCGGGAACCAGCGCCGGCACCGTAAAAGAAAAGAAGACCGGCAACAAGGTAGTGAAAGTGCTGACCGCGCCGTTCAAAGCTTTCGGACGATTGTTTGGTCACGGCGACGAGCACAAACTGCGGCGCATGACCGAAAGCGATGCCGAAAAATTCGCCAGCGTTGGTGTTGAGCGAGTGGAAGACCTGCGCAATCCGCCGCCCGCAAAGTTGAATGCGATAGCCTCGGCGAAAGAGCATCTGGCATCCGGGCGGTCTTATTTGCTGGACGGCCGAATCAATGAAGCGATCGCTGAGCTTTCCACTGCCGCGTCGCTCGATCCGAAACTGACGGAAGCTCATAACCTGTTGGGCGTCGCCTATGACAAGAAGGGTCTCGCCGATCGCGCACGCGATTCTTATGAACGAGCTGTCAAGGTCGAGCCGGAAGACGCAGAGACGTTGAACAACCTGGGTTTTTCGCTCTATCAAAACGGAAATTATCGCGCCGCAGTCGATCGTTTGAAGCGCGCTGCGAAACTCGAGCCAACTAACGAGCGCATCCTCAATAATTTGGGGCTGGCTCTCTGCCGGCTGGGAAAGTTCAATGAAGCATTCAAACAATTCGCTCGCGCCGCCGGCCCACTAACGGGAAACATCAACACCGCGCGCATGCTTGAGCGGTTCGGCCGCGACGACGACGCAATTAAATATTACGAAGACGCGCGCCGCATTGATCCGGCGTCGACGTTTACCTTGCGGCGGCTGGCTGATTTGTATGGAAGACTCGGCCGGATGGACCAGGCGGAGTCAGCGAAAAACGCCCTCGAAGGGCTTTCGAATTCAAACACCGCGGCCAGCGGAAGATAACAGAAAGCGAATACGATAATGTCGCATACAACGATGCTATCTCGAGCGGAAGTCGAGGCAATGGGACCGCCGGTCCCGGAAGAGCTTAGCGACCTTGGTGTAGGCGAAGGATTTCTTTGCGAGCTGGCCCTGAAGCATGTCGCCATGCTTGCGGAGCCGACGACTACGGCGGTCGCTGAAGCGCTGCATTTGCCGCGTTCGTTGACTGAAGAGATATTACAAAAGTTATATCGAGAAAAACTGATCGAGGTGCGTTTGCAAGCGACGATCGGTTCCACGCGTTATGCGATGTTGGACCACGGCTGGGACCGTTTGGTGCGGTTGTTGGCAGTTTGCGGGTACAGCGGCGCCGCGCCGGTCTCGTTGGATGATTACGCGCATATGATGCGTCTGCAGTCGATACCTTCGAACCCCGCGTCTATGGATATCGTCCGCCGCGCCTTTCACGATCTGATCCTGCCGGAATCCCTGTTGCAGACACTCGGTTGCGTGATCAATTCGCGTCGCTCCCTTTTTCTAACTGGTTTGCCAGGCACGGGAAAGACCGCAGTTGCTGAACGGATCAACGGCGCCTTGCCGGGCGCGATCTGGATCCCCTACGCAGTCGAAATCGATGGTCAAATCATTCGCGTCTTCGATTCGCATTGTCATCGAGTTGCGTCGCCGGACGTTACGCCGTTTGAGTACGACCGACGTTGGGTGCTGATAGACCGGCCACTCGTAGTAGTCGGCGGAGAGCTCACGTTGGAAAACGCTGATCTGACGTGGAGCGAAGCGGCCAAGTTTTATGAAGCGCCGTTCCAGATGAAATCAAATGGCGGCACACTCGTCATCGACGACTTTGGGCGCCAGCGAGTCGCACCCCAGGACCTTCTCAATCGCTGGATCGTTCCGCTCGAACGGCGAGTTGATTACCTCGCGTTGCACACCGGCAAGAAAATCGAAGTTCCGTTTGAACAACTCGTCGTTTTCTCAACTAACCTTGATGAAAAAGATCTGGCGGACCAGGCGTTCCTGCGACGCATGGGCTACCGCGCTCGAGTGGAACCTCCTACGCCGCGCGCGTATCTCGAAATTTTCAAGCGGCAAGCCGACAATCGCGGAATTCATTGCGACGATGTTTCGTTGGACCACGTTCTGAACAAATATCGTATCGAGCACCGGCAGATGAAAGGTTGCGAGCCACGCGATTTACTTGATCGCATAACCGACATTTGTCTTTTCGAAGGGCAACCGCTGGCGCTGAGCCCCGAAGTTATCGACGTCGCGTGGCGCAATTATTTTGGCGCTTCTCACGGTTTCGCGCCGGTGCAAACGCAGGAAACGATGATCGAACGAACGCTGGCCGATCCACTTGAACTTTAGGACGTTACGCTCGCGATGAAATTCCGCTATCAGAAGTGTCGCTTACTCTTTGCATGCGTGACCATCCTGTGTTGCGTTGTTTCAACCCATGCGCAAAAGAACAAACGACATCGCTTGAAGAATCCGGAAGCTAAGAACCAAAACGTTTTGCCGGCGAGCGGCGTGCAGTTAAATCTAACTGACGGCACGAATCTTATCGCTGAAGACGCCTGGGAAAATAGTCAGGGCGTTTGGTATCAGCGTGACGGCATCAGCCATTTGATGCCACGTGAGCGGGTCAAAACAATTCTGCGCGCCGCAAAAACTCAACCGGCATCAGCTGATGAAGAACAAACGGGCACGCCATCACCGGCGCCGGCCCAGGGGCCGGCTTGGATCTGTTTCAAAGGTGGTGCGCGTGTCGAGGCTGATAGCGTCGCTGAATCTATCGCGGGCGTTTGGTACAAGCGAGGTTCGCTGTCGGTGTTTGTCGACCGCGCTCAAGTCGATCACATCGAGAGGGAAGTGGAATCTGTCGCAGAATCCGACTCTTCTTCTAAAAAAGATCGCGGTTGGACAACGGGGAACGGCCATATTGATGGCCTGATCAAACAAAGCGGCGCGCGGTACGGTGTCGACCCGTATTTGATCTTTTGCGTGATGGAGCAGGAATCACACTTTAATGCTCGAGCGCAGTCGCCCAAAGGTGCGCGCGGACTGATGCAGCTCATGCCGGGGACGAGCGCGCGCTTCGGCGTGCGGCGTCCTTCCGATCCGGCACAAAATATTGCGGGCGGCACGCGTTACTTAAAGCAGTTGCTCGACCAGTTCAACGGCCGCATCGATTTGGTGCTGGCGAGTTATAACGCCGGCGAAGGGGCAGTACTGAAATTTGGGGGGCGAGTGCCGCCGTATCGGGAAACCCGCGACTACGTTAAGCGCATAAGTTATCGCTACCGGCGCAATAGAAGCGTCGCGTTGGTCGCACCGGTTTCTTCGGTTCGAGCAATCGGCAACTGATCAATTACATGACTCTCGAACATACGATCCGGAGTGTGCTGTTGGCGATCGCTTTATCGATTGCGCCGGCGGCCTTTGGGCAAGGCGCTAGCGCACCGATGACCAACAGCGCTGTCATCAAGTTAGTGCGAGCCGGTTTCAAGGAAAAAACCGTTATCGCGATCATTCACAGTCGCCCGAGCCAATTCGATCTTGAGCCGGACCGCTTGATTGAGCTGAAGCACAACGGTGTTACCGAAAATGTAATTTTGGCAATGCTCGCTCAAACGGCTGCGATCGATGCTGGCGATGATTTCGACTTCACAGACTTTGACCGAGGCGACCGGAAGGCGAGCGACAACGCGAATGGTGCGGATATCTTCGGAAGCGGCTCCAGTTCTGGTTCGCAGACTCGCGGGCGCGGCATGCGAGGGTCAAATCAGGGAAGTCAAACCACGACAGGCTCGGCGACGGTAAGAATTCTTCGGCCGCCCGCCGATGAGAATGGCTCATCGTTGAAACTGGAAAAAACGCCGACGCTAACAAACGATTCAGTCATACAACTGGTAGATGCGGGTTTCTCGGAAGGCACAATCATTAGCCGTATCGAAGCGTCGCCGGCGGACTTTGATCTCACTGAAACCAAAATTAGCGAATTGCGCCGGCATCGCGTAACCGAACCCGTCATCAATGCGATGAAAGCGGCAATGCGCGAAGACTCAGCTCCAACCAACAATTCATCCCCAATAAGATCAAATTAAGACCCGATGCGGCCGACGAAAAAATCCGTTTGGTTTTGCTCGTGCCTGCTCGGGATTCTGCTGACGGCTGCAGTCTCAGCTCAAAAATCGCCTAAACAAAGTTCAACAACCGGACAGGAAGTGGACGCCGAGGATGTAATTTCCGTCGACACCACCGAGGTGCTACTGCCAGTCACCGTCCGCGATCGAACAGGATTATTGGTAACCGATCTAACTAAGAAAGACTTTCGTGTCTTCGAAGATGGCGTGCTGCAAACGTTAAGCGATTTGCGTTTGCGCCAGGTTCCGGTTGACGTTGTATTGATGATCGACGCCTCGTCTTCGGCCGCTAAAAACCTTGACGATTTTCGGTTGGCGGCGGAAAAATTTGCTGAACAACTCGACGCGAACGATCGCGTTAGTCTGATCCAATTCGACGACCGCGTGGCACTGCTGCAGGATTGGACGCGAAGCAAGGTTCAACTGCATCGCGCTCTGAATCGAATCCAGCCGGGCATGTTCACACGGTTCAACGACGCGGTTCTACTCGCAGCTCGAGATCAAGTTCCGCGGCCGGCGTCGCGTCATGCGGTGATAGTGCTAACTGATGGCATCGACAGTGGACGGGGATCAAGTTTCGAAGCGGCGTTGCGTGCTTCGCTTCAGTCGCAAACAGCAATTTACGTTGTGAGCAATACACGAATCGAGCGTGCGGCGAAGGAAAAAGAACTTGCTTCGCTGTTAGCGACGACCGATTCGAACCAGAAATTCAATCAGATTCACATCGACGATTTGCGGCTGGGAATTGAAGTACTCGATGCCAGCGAACAAAAGCTTGAACAACTGACGATGGCTACGGGAGGGCGGCTGTATAAACCCAAGAGCTTTGCCGATCTCGAAAAAGTTTATGCTGAAGTCGCCGATGAGCTGCGCCATCAATACGCGCTTTACTATTCGCCGCTAGACACTCGAAAAGACGGCAGCTTTCGTCGCGTGCGGGTCGAAACCTCAAATCCAGCCCATCAAGTCACCTCGCGCATCGGTTATTTCTCCGGTAACAATTAAGACGAGGCAATCCAGGAGCGCCCGGAATCGCGGACTTGGCGAACGGCGGCCAAAATGCTACGCTGTCGCGCCGTGCCTAAACGACGCATCGTACTGACACACGACCTGACCCTAATTTCTGCCGCTGCAGTACGAAGATAACGGGTTAAGTCCAAGTATTTTACCAGTTGGAAAAAACTGGAAGTGGCGGCATGGTCATTGCCGAGGAATTCCGGAGTTTTTAAGGCGACGTGTGCTTTCACGGCCGTTAAATCACAGCAATTTTAGCTTTTAGAACAGGTTCAGAGGAGAACAGATGCGACTAATTAAGCGTGCGGAAAAGGGACTGACTCTCGTTGCCCGCGGCCTTCATGACAGTATCCAGTCAGTAAACAAGTACAAGCCCAACCCGTCATTCACCCCCAAATGGTCGGATAAACCACTGCTGAAATCGTGGCAGAAAAGCAAACCGACATTGGGCTGGCCGCGCACCACGGATTCTCTTTGTCCGAACTGCGTGATTGAAGCTCGTGAATCAATTCTTAGTGGCAAGCAGGATGTCAGTGTGCTGGTCAACGAAAAGGTTGGCGAGATCAAAGCGCAGATTATCGAACGCGATGGTGAAATTTGGATGGTCAAGGATTGTCCCATCCACGGTCACTTCGAAGACATGATGGCGATCGACGCGAAATTCCTGACGCACATCGAGAAGATGTTTCCCGGCCGCGACATCGACGCACACAACGACGAAAAACTTCATAATCATGGCAGCAGCACGATCAAATACGGCCGCGGTGCGGTGCTCACGGTAGACCTGACGAACCGCTGCAACATGATGTGTGACCCTTGCTTCATGGACGCCAACCAGGTTGGTTTCGTTCATGAGTTGAGCATGGAGGAGATTAAGGAAATTCTGGACAACGCGATTTCCATCAAGCCGCGTCGCCAGATGTCGGTCCAGTTTTCAGGTGGCGAGCCCTCGATTTCGCCGCACTTCATCGAATCAATTAAGTACTCGCGCAAAGTTGGATATAACAGCGTCCAGGCAGCGACCAACGGTATTGAGTTCGCAAAGAGCAAAGAGTTCTGTCGTGAAGCTGCCGAAGCCGGCTTGCGTTACGTTTATCTCCAGTTCGACGGTATCGGGAACGACGCGAACAGCCACCGCCAGGTAGGAAACTTGTTCGATGTGAAGATGCGCGCAATCAATAACCTGCACGAAGCGGGTGTTGAAATCGTGCTGGTTACTACGCTGGTCAACGGGATCAATAACGACCAGGTTGGCTCGATCGTGCGCTTTGCTTTGGACAACCCAAAGAAAATAGCGTTCTTATCATTCCAGCCTGTTTCGTTTACCGGTCGCGACGAAGAAATCACGCCGCAGCGCCGCTTACAGCAACGTTATACGCTTTCGCATTTAGCGCATGACGTGAAAAAGCAAGTCGGTATTACTGAACCCACGCGCGACTGGTTCCCGCTGTCGCTGATGGGCGCGTTCGCAGATTTTGCGGATCTCGTTCATGGGCCACAGGCGGAATGGGGCCAGGTGTCTTGCGGCTGTCATCCGAACTGCGGCGTCGGTACTGCCGTGATGGTCGACAAGGAAACTCGCGAGATGCGGCCCGTGCCGGAATTCTTGAACATTCCGGGCCTGGTCAAAGACATGCAGAAGATTACTGACGCTGCGCGCGGCAAGTGGATGTCGAACCTGATGATGGGACTGGCGCTGTTGAAGCACTATGATCCTTACAAATCGCCTTCGCAGTTTTCCCTGTACGAGCTGTTTAAGAAATTCGACAAATCGTTCGGTCTTACCGGTAAGGACTACGGCAAAGTGAGCGGCGATCGATCCAAGGATGACATCGAAAAGCGTCGCGCCGATCGTTGGAACTTCCTCTTTATCGCCGGTATGTGGTTCCAGGATCTCTTTAACTACGATTTCCGTCGAACCGAAATGTGCATCATCCCGTACGGAACGCAGGAAGGCGAGATCTCCTTCTGCGC
>DATENN010000388.1:0-7518 GCA_035275045.1 Pyrinomonadaceae bacterium | reverse complement strand
GCAGCAGGATTTCTTTTTGGCTGGTCTTTGCTATTTGTTATTCAGACCGGAACGATTGCGGCTGTCGCAGTAGCCTTCGCGCGCTTTATGGGCGTGCTGGCGCCGCAAATTTCAGAATCGAAATACATCGTATCGCCGATTCATGTGTTCGGCAGTTACGCGATCAGTCTGTCTACGGCGCAGCTTGTTGCCATCGTGCTGATCCTGTTTCTGACTGTGACGAATACACGCGGGCTGAAAACCGGCAAGTTAATTCAAAACACTTTCACCTTAACGAAAACTGCCGCACTTGTCGGTTTGATACTGGTCGGATTGTTGCTCGGCTGGAACCATCAAAGCGCGGCTTACACCTCGTCGTGGTGGAACCCCGCAGCTAACGGTTGGAACCCGCAATCAGTTCAACCGGGACTGACTGCGACCGGCATCAGCGCGCTGTTGATGTTGTTAGGATTGGCGATGGTCGGTCCGCTTTTTGCGCAGTCAGCATGGAACAACGTCACTTTTACGGGCAGCGAGATCCGTGATCCCGGTCGCAACTTGCCGCGCGCGTTGTTGATCGGTTGTTTGACCGTAGTCGCGCTTTATTTGCTGGCGAACGTCGCGTACGTAGTCACGTTGCCCTTGCCGACAATTCAGAAGCCCGTGAACAGTGTCGCGACCTCCACGATGCAGGCCGTGTTCAACCGGCCCGGCACGGTCCTGATGGCGATCGCGATCATGATCTCGACGTTTGGCTGCAACAATGGACTGATTCTCGCCGGCGCGCGCGTCTACTATGCGATGGCGCGTGATCGATTGTTCTTTTCACGCATCGGCGTCTTGAACCCGAAACACGTTCCTGCTGTCGCTCTGGTGACGCAGGGGCTATGGGCGGCTTTTCTAACCTTGCCGCGCACCATCACGACCGCAACCGATGCACAAACAGGCGCGCCGACCGTTAGCTATGGCAACGTTTACACGCAACTGCTCGAGTACATTGTCTCAGCCGATTTGGTTTTCTATGCTTTGATGGTGGGCGCCGTCATTGTTATGCGGCGGAAGGCTGGAAGTATCGAAAGGCCTTATCGCACGTTTGGCTATCCGCTCGTCCCGTTGATCTATATCGGCCTGGCACTGCTGCTGGTAATTGATCTGGCGTGGTTGAAACCGAGCACTTCAGGCATTGGTTACCTGCTGGTGCTGACGGGGATTCCTATCTACTTTGTTTGGAGAAAAAACTTAGCCGCGGATAAACGCGGATAAGAACAGATCTGAAAGAAAAAACAACCTGGCAATGGACTCGTGCTCCTGATTGACGTTTCGGATCCGTCTTGATCCGGGTTCATCGGCGGCCGAATCTTCTTCACTTTACCCACTCATCAGCAATTTCAGTTTCCACTTTTACCGGCACAGTCTTTACGTACTCTTCCGCCGCTACCTGCATCGTGCTTTCAACTTTGGCTGCTACTTCTGCGGCGTTGCCGGCATCTGCTTCAACCACAATTTCGTCGTGAATGATGTTGACGATCTGGGCATTCGTACCGCGCAACTCTTCCTTTAACAAACGCAGCGCTCGTTTCAGAATATCCGCGCTGGTCCCCTGTATCGGCGTGTTCTTGCCGTTACGCTTGGTCATGGAAATCTGCTGCCGGTCCTGTTCGTCATAACGAAAACGCACCAAACGACCGGACGCCGTGCGCGCTTGTCGTTCACGAACAGCGCGGTTCGCCGCCTCATGCAGATACGTATCGAGCTGCCGGTAAGTGGCGAAATATTTCCGCAAAACGTTTTCAGCATCGCCCAAACTCAAGCCAGTGAGTAATGAAAATCGTTGCGCGCCGATGCCGTATACGACGCCAAAATTTAAGCGCTTGGCAAAGTCGCGCTGTTCCCTGCTCACCCGGTCCACGGAAGTATTGAAAACTTCGGCCGCCGTCACACGATGCAGATCGGCCCCGGAATTAAAAGCGTTGATGAATGCCTGGTCGCCGGAAAATTCCGCAAGGATGCGCAACTCAATCTGCGAATAGTCGGCAATGATCAATTTGCGCCCGGCCGGATAACCGGAAAAGCACCGGCGGTATTCCACCGCGTGGGGCACCTGCTGAATATTGGGATTGGTGCAAGAAAATCTGCCGGTCGGCGCGCCAATCTGGCGAAAGTCGGCATGCAGCCGCCCGGTCGTCGGATTGATTAGGTCGATCATGTTCTGACCGTAACTGGTCAACGCCTTTTGCACCGTGCGATATTCGAGCAACGTGCCGATCACCGGGTACTCCAACGCCAGCGGTTGCAACTTCCAGTTACGCGTCGAATCCGGAACAGGAATACCCAGTCGATTCAGCGCGGTCGTCAGTTGTTGGTGTGAATCCAGATTGATGTCGTCACGCTGTGGCCCACCGAAAAGCGTTCCCTGCGATGACTCTTCCGCGAGTACGTTTTGCAACTCCTCGGCCAACTCGCCTCTACGCTTTTCAACCAATGACAACTGCTCGAGCCAGCGATCCTTGTGCATGTAAAAGCCGGCCAGCTCGATATCCGCGACCGTGGTAACACACTCAAATTCGAGCTGCGCGCAATTAACCAGAGAATCGCTGCGCAACCGCTCGATCAATTTCTCACGCAGTGGCAACAGGACAGCGGCATCGCGAGCAGCGTATTCGAGTTGCGCTTCCGACAGTTCGAAATTCCAATTGCTGAGCCGCTCGGTCTTATCAACAGCTTCGTTCAAGTACCGCGAAGCAACCGTCTCCAGTCCGTGACGTTCTTCGATATCGCCCGCGCCAACAAGCTGGCTCGCCAACAGCGTATCGAACAGGCCACCGAGATCGACGCCCAGATAATGCTTTAGGAACTTGGCGTCGAACTTTGCATTGTGTGCGATTTTGATCGGACGTGCCGCTTCCAGCAGCCGTCTTAAAGGAGCGAGCTGCTCGGTATTCCGCAGATCCCCGTTATCAAAAGCATCGAGGTCAATGATGTCGACGCCGGATGGCGTGGCAAGTTGCACTAATCGCAAGCGGCCTAGGTAGGGATCCAGCTCGGTGGTTTCAGTGTCGAGTCCAACAACCTGATGCGTCGCCAAAGCCTCAACGGCTTTGCGCAATTCTTCCGCATCTTTGATGACTCGATACGATAAGGCCATGGTGAATTAATGTAGCGGCACAGACCTTCGCTGTGTTTCCTAACTAACACAGACTGAAGTCTCTGCCACTTGTTTACGCTACTTTTTTAGTTTACTGGCGCGGAGGTGTTTCCGCGAAATGGAGGATGCGCTCGACGTACTTTGCGATCATATCAACTTCTAAATTGACCTCATCGCCGGGTTTGAGTTGCGAGAGGTTTGTAACTTCCCAGGTCTTCGGAATGATCGCAACTTCAAAATAATCGTCGGTCAGTTCCGCTATCGTTAAGCTAATTCCTTCGACTGCGATTGAACCTTTGAAGACGAGGTAACGTGCAATGTCAGACGAATAAGCAATTCGCACCGTCCACGAACCGGCAAGATCATCGACGCTCAGAAACTTACCGCGGTCATCAACGTGTCCCTGCACGATGTGTCCACCCAAACGCGTCACCGGAGTCACCGCCCGTTCAAGATTTACCGCAGTCGCGGGTCGCAAGCGACCGAGCGTTGAGCGATCCAGCGTTTCGCGCGAAACGTCTGCGCCGAAAGAATCCGGGCGGATATCAAGCGCGGTGAGGCAAACTCCATTGACGGCGACCGAATCTCCGTGTTTCGTATCTTGAGTAACGATTCTGGCGGCGATCGTGATGTAGGCATTCTCGCCCCGTTGCTCAACGCTGCGGACGGCGCCCAACTCTTCGATGATTCCGGTAAACATGTTTTGATGTTGGAATTTGGAATTCGAATTATCGTTTGAAAAGAAGTAGCATGATTACCAGCGTTAGAATTCCAAAAACCGCCGGTATTCCGAACGAGAGCAGCCACATCCAAACCGGTTCGCGGTCAAACGAGAACTCAATGAGCTTTGTGGTCTTCGACCGCATCCTTCTTCTCCTCGATTGCCCGCATCATCTTTGCAAACACTTCGTCGATCGATAACCCGGTCGAATCAAGCACAATCGCATCGTCAGCAGCTTTCAGCGGCGAGTCAGCGCGAGTTTCGTCGCGGCGGTCGCGTTCAACCATGTCGGCAAGAGTTGCTTCGTAGTTCGCGCGCGGATCGTGAGCGCGTTCTTCGTTGAAACGCCGCGCTGCACGTTCCTGTGGCACTGCAGTCAGAAAAAACTTCACATCGGCATCGGGAAACACAACCGTTCCGATATCGCGACCGTTCATGACCGCGCCACGCCTCCCAAGTTCACGTTGCCGCTTTACCATCGCCCGCCTAACGCCGGGAATGGTTGAGACGACTGACGACATGTCCGTAACCGCATCGCTGCGAATTTGATCGCTGACATCGCGGCCTGCGAGCGTGACCGTTAACGCGTCGGGATCGCCTTGTAAATCGACATCGACGCGTGCCGCAAGTGCCGCCACCGCCGCGTCGTCATGCGCGTCGATACCGGATTGCATTGCTGCCAGCGCCACCGCGCGATACATCGAGCCGGTGTCGATGTAAAGCAAATTCAAAGCTCGCGCCAGCATGTGGCCGAGCGTCGACTTACCCGAGCCGGATGGTCCATCAATCGCGATGATCATAAGACAAGGCTGGCCGGTTTCCGTTAGTCGTCGCGCGCAAATTGTGGAAGTCTCTTTTTGTCACGTCGCTGCGAGATCGACTCCACTCAAATAAGCGCGGCAAAGACTTCGTTCGAGAGCACTGCCCCCGTCGTGGTCAGTTTCAGTAAGTCCCCGTCGAATTCTACTAAGCCCGCCTGCCGGAATCTCTCTAACTCATTTTTGTGCTCAACCGGCAAATCAATTCCGAACGATTCTCGCAATTCTTCCGTTCTAATCCCTTGCATCATTCGCATGCCGAGAAAGATTGCTTCCTCGCGACGCTCTTCGTCGCTGAGCCTGCGCGTTTCCACAACCGGAGACTGTTGGTGTTCGATCAAGCGCACATAACTCGCTACGTCACGTTCATTGGCCCAGCGCCGGGCCACACCGTCGAACGAATGCGCGGAACAACCAAAGCCGTAGTAAGCAGCGCCCGTCCAATATTTGATGTTATGTCGCGAGTGAAAACCTGGTAACGCCAGGTTGGAAATTTCGTAGTGCTCGTAACCTTCACGGCCCACACGCGCAAGCATTGCGCTATACATTTCGGACGCCATTTCATCGTCTGGCGCCGGTTGATTTCCCTTTTTTATGTGGTCCGCCAGCGGTGTTCCCTCGTGCACCTCGAGCAGGTAAAAGGAAAGGTGTTCCGGGCGCAACGCGAACGCCTGGTCCAAATTGCCCAGCCATCCTTCCATCGATTGGCCGGGTAATCCAGCAATCAGATCGAAACTAACATTGTCGAATCCCACTCCACGCAACAACGAAAAAGTACGACGCGTCTCGGCCACCGTATGCGATCGGCCTAAGCGCGCCAGCTCGCGATCGTCAAATGTTTGGGCTCCAAAACTGGCGCGATTTATTCCGAGTTGTCTGAAAGCAGTTAAGGCTTGATCGGTTACCGTTCCCGGATTCATCTCCATCGTGATTTCTGCGCCGGCAGAAACGTTGAAACGGCCGCGCACCGCATTGAGCACGCGTTCGAGTTGAGCGGCACTCAAAAGCGACGGCGTACCGCCGCCGAAATAAATGGTGTCAACCGGAAGCTCATCGCCTACTGCTTGCCACGATTCAATTTCATGAACCAACGATGTGACGTATCGTTCGGCAGCAGATTCTTGATACATGCCGGTAGCGAAATCGCAGTAGGAACAACGCGAGCGACAAAAGGGAACGTGGATGTAAATACCAGCGGGTTTCAATGTAACGAAATTATAACACGCCGATCTGTGACTCCATCGTGGCGCCGCGTGCTCGCTTTGCGTGTATTGTTTCTTTCCTTTGCGTCGCTTTTTAAAACGACTCATGAATGTCGGCTAAGCAAATTTGCAGGATCACAACTGGCACACGCATTGACTAACTCTTCGGCATGCTTAGTCGTTCCAAATCTATTGTCTGGTGTGATTAGTGCCGGGCAAATTCATTGATTACATGGAGGGAGAAATGGCTGACGATAGAATGAGGAATCAAGAACAACAACGCAATGCGGGTACGAAGAATGATCAAGGCGAGCGTCAAAACGCGCCCAGCAGAAATCCGAATGACGATCAGTTAGCCGGACAACATGGCGGCGGTGGCGTGGGGAAAGACCAGGGCTTAGGCAAAGGTCCGATGCAAGGCAACACCGGTCGTGACGAAGGCGGATTCGAAAAGGACAACCGCGAAGGAACCGAAGGCCACAGCGGCCGACGCAATCTCTAAAAGACGGTTAAATCAAACTGGAAAAGCGGTGCCGCGCAATGCGTCACCGCTTTTTTGTGCACAGAAGTTGTGCTACATCACGACCGCGTCACCGCGCGATCCGTTTTAAGCTTCCCTCGCCGCTAATATTTTTGCCCGCTCGGCGCGCCACCTGTTCCGCCTGCGCAAACACGCGCAAAAAGTTTTCGCCGAGTATCTTGCGAATGTCTTTTTCACTATATCCGCGTTTTAGTAGCTCATAAGTAACGTTCGGCAGCATTGAGACGTCACGCGCGTCGTCCGGCATGTCGATCGCTCCATCAAAGTCCGCGCCTAATCCGACATGATCGATGCCGGCAACTTTCACGATGTGATCAATGTGATCGATCAGTTTTGAGATGGAGAAAGGCGGCAGTGGATTTGCAGCCTCCAGTTTGTCGCTTTCTTCCGCTAGACGTTCGGGATCATCTTTATATTTTTGATTCAGGGCATCCTGCTGCTGTTTTAGCTTTTTCTCTCGGGCTTCACCCTGCGGACCAACTGTCGCTGCGTCCAGAAAATACGTATAGAAGTTGACCTGGATAACTCCCCCGTTTTTCGCAATGCGTTTAAGCAGTTCGTCGGGAATGTTGCGCGGCACATTGCTCAATGCACGCGCCGAGGAATGCGAGGCGATGATAGGCGCCGTCGAAACATCCAACGCATCGCTCATTGTTTTGTCGGACACATGCGATACGTCGACCAGCATCCCCAGGCGATTCATCTCGCGCACGACGTCTTTGCCAAAGCCGGTTAGGCCATTGTGTTTGTTGTCGCCACGTGCATCGGCCCAGTCATTGGTGTTGTTCCAGGTAAGCGTCATGTAGCGCACGCCAAGCCGGTGGAACTCTCGTAGTGTCGCCAAAGAATCCTCGATCGCGTGACCGCCTTCGATGCCCATTAGAGCGGCGATCTTTTTCTGTTTCTTCGCGCGACGAATATCTGCCGCTGAGGTTGCCAGCATCAATTCATTCGGATGGCGCTCGACTGCGCGATAGACGGAATCAATCATGTCGAGCGTTCGCCGCGCAGCGCCACCGTGGTCGACATACCAGGGGCGAACGTATAGCGAGAAGAATTCGGCGCACAGCCCGCCTTGTTTCATTCGTTCAAGGCTGGTGCGATAGGGAGTT
>DATENN010000387.1:0-3051 GCA_035275045.1 Pyrinomonadaceae bacterium | reverse complement strand
TCGCAGAATTACCCAACGAAGTTCGCGACGGTTTCTTACGTGGTGTGTCAGGCGAGATCACTTTTCGGCAGGGGCTCTATTATTATCAGAATCCTTGGAAGGGCGCGTTGCGTTGGTTACGCGACAGGTTGAACGAGCCGCCCTCAGAAAAAGTTGGCTCAGCCCTTGAAGAACTCGTTTCGCCGGTGGTTTGTCCCGATTGCAAGGGACGGCGCTTGCGGTCGGACTCACTCGCAGTGCGATTAGGCGGCCGGGGCATCGCGGAATACACCGCCCTTCCGATTCAGGATGCGGTGCCGGCGTTCGACGCCGTGCAACTAAATGCCCGCGAAGAACAAATTGCCGGACAGATTCTGCGCGAGATCAAAAATCGTTTGCGCTTTCTGCAAACAGTCGGATTGGGATATCTTACTCTGGATCGTTCTTCAGCAACGCTTTCCGGCGGCGAAGGACAACGAATCCGTCTCGCGACGCAAATCGGATCTCAGTTGCGTGGCGTGCTTTACGTCCTCGATGAACCATCGATTGGCTTGCACCCGCGCGACAATCAGAAGCTGCTCGATACTTTGACGGCGCTGCGCGACCTTGGCAATACCGTTCTTGTTGTCGAGCACGACGAAGAAACAATTCGTCGAGCCGACTATGTAGTTGATCTTGGCCCAGGCGCCGGAGCACACGGCGGCGAGCTCGTCGCATTTGGAAGCGCCGAGGAGGTCGCGAACAATCCGCGCTCGATTACGGGGCTGTACATTCGCGGCGCGCAGAAGATTGAGGTGCCTGAGACCAGGCGCGCGGCTAACGGAAAATATTTGACTGTACACGCGGCGAAGGCCAATAACCTGAAGGACATTGATGTTTCATTTCCCCTGGGGCTGTTGACCGTCATCACCGGTGTTTCCGGCTCCGGAAAATCCACGCTCGTGGGCGACATTCTTTATCCAGCTCTTGCCCGTCATCTTTATGGCTCGTTGACTGAGCCGGGCTCATGCGCCGCAATCGAAGGCCTCGAACATGTCGACAAAGTGATCGAAATCGATCAATCACCTATCGGCCGCACTCCGCGCTCGAATCCCGCAACTTACACCGGTTTGTTCACGCCGCTGCGCGAGCTTTACGCAATGCTGCCTGAGTCACGCGAACGTGGTTACAAAGCGGGTCGCTTTTCGTTCAACGTTAAGGGCGGTCGTTGCGAAGCCTGCGAAGGCGACGGGATGAAGCGCATCGAGATGAACTTTCTGCCTGATGTTTACGTGCTTTGCGATGTTTGCCGCGGCGCCCGCTATAACCGCGAAACACTGTCGGTCAAATACAAGGGCAAGTCGATCGCGGAACTGCTCGACACTACCGTCGAAGAAGCGCTGACGATTCTCGAAAACGTTCCGCAGATAAAGCAGAAGCTACAGACGCTGCACGATGTCGGTCTCGGTTACTTAAAGTTGGGCCAATCAGCCACGACGTTATCGGGCGGCGAAGCGCAACGCATCAAGCTGGCAAAGGAACTTTCAAAGCGAGCCACCGGTCGCACAGTTTACATGCTTGACGAGCCAACCACCGGTTTGCACTTCGCGGATGTGCACAAGCTGCTCGATGTGCTGCAACGGCTTGTTTCATTGGGGAACACGATCATCGTCATCGAACACAATCTGGACGTCATCAAATCTGCCGACTACATAATTGATCTTGGACCAGAAGGCGGCGAGCAAGGCGGACGTGTCGTCGTCGCTGGAACGCCGGAAGAGGTGGCGCGTTCGCGGCGATCACATACCGGTCAAGCATTAAGACCCTTGTTGAATGGGCGGTTGAGCAGGAACGGCAACGGCAATGGCCGCCGCGATGAGAAGAAGATCGCGTGATATAATTCCTTGGATGTCAAACTACGGGGACGAACTGCGACCATTAGATTTGCAACAGGTCAAAACCTATGCCCTCACACAGCGTCCCAGCAAAGTCTCACTCAGCGATTTTGCCAAGCCAATTAAAGACGATGCTTCGTTGAAAGCTTTTCTCGATAGCCTGCCAAATATTCTTGCCGTTCAAAGTCTTAGAGAGCTTGCCTCTCGCATCCGACGCGCGCGCGAACTTAACAAGCCAATCATTTGGGGTCTGGGCGGCCACGTAATCAAAACGGGCCTCGCGCCGTTGATTATCGATCTTATGCGCCGAGGGTTTGTAACCGCGATCGCGGCAAACGGATCTGTGTTGGTCCATGACTCTGAAATAGCCATGGTTGGATCGACATCGGAAGACGTCGACGCCACCCTGGGCGAGGGCGCGTTCGGCGGCGCGGAGGAAACGGGAAAGCTTTTGAGCCGCGCTGCAGGGGAAGCGGCACGCGACCATCTTGGCTTAGGCGAAGCGATGGGTCGCGCTCTGGTCGCAGAGAGTCCAAAGCACGCGGATCATTCGTTGCTGTGTGCGACCTATCACGCGCGCGTTCCCTTCACCGCTCACGTGACAATCGGCGCCGACATTGCCCACTTTCATCCTGGTTTCGATGGCGCAGCGCTGGGCGCCTCCACGCATACCGACTTTCGCCTGCTTGCCGAGCTGGTGCGGCGCATGGACGGCGGCGGCGTCTACTTAAACATCGGGTCAGCCGTTATGCTGCCCGAGGTTTTCCTAAAGTGCATCACGCTGGTGCGAAACCTGGGTAATGAGCTGCAAGACATCACAACCGCGAATTTTGATTTCATCCAAGGTTACCGGCCATTGACTAACGTCGTACGGCGCCCGACCGCAGGCGGCGCAGGACACGGTTACGCGATAACTGGTCATCACGAACTCACCATCCCTTTACTCGCCGCCATGCTGATCTGCACTTCGGATTAACTGGCTAAAAACTTTTCTCGATCATAAGGATTGACAGTGCTGCGCTGATGCGGTTATTCTCGGCTCTACTTGAAAACGATTTTCAATTTCAACACGCGGCACGCAAAGATTAGTTAATGCGCCCGCTGCCTGGATCTAGCCAATTTCAAATGACCCTCCGATTAGTAACTGCTGGCCTTGTCTTAGCCGTCCTCTTATTGCCGGTTTACGCCGATGAATCGC
>DATENN010000386.1:0-3295 GCA_035275045.1 Pyrinomonadaceae bacterium | reverse complement strand
GTCGCCGACGCCCATTCCCAAGCCGCGCGTTAACGTCCCGATCGAGACCCGCACCGAGACTGGTGCGGGGCGTCCGACCGAGCTCGGAACTAAAACTGAGATTGTTCCAAAAGTCGCCGGGCCGGCAGCGATCGCTCGTCGCCGCGAACCGTCACCGCTCGCCACGGGACCCCTGTCGCCGGCGCTGATTCAAACGCGCATATCCGAAGCCGAACGTATGTTGAAGTCGCGACCGCAACCTACGTCATTTGCGCCTTCGATCGATTTTGTAACGCTCGCCGCACTTGATCATTTGAATGGCCGCATTCATCTGATCACACTTTCGAAGGACACCTTCTTAACTAAAGGCTCTGAAGTGATGATGACGAGTTCCCTTGGGACTCCGCTGAGCGTGCGCGTGTTGCGCGCGAACGGCGTCAACACTGCGGTGGCAATTTTCGACGCGCAGGGGCGTTCACTCGTGCCGCTGGTGGTCCAGTATCCAATCGAAAAGGGCGGGGTCTTTCGCGAGATGGCATATTACACATCCGCTCATCCAGCGTTGTTGTCGCCCGATCTGGCGCGACAGGGCCGTGCTTACATTCATCGCATGATGACATTGGCAGTCCAGCGCCTGCGCGAACGCGGCACTTTTATCTCGCCGCAAATTGTAGACGTGGCCGAGCGCTTATGTTTGGTTGAGCACGTGGACCATGATCGCTTCCGGCTTGAAAACCGTTTGGCCCTGTTCGACGAAGTCTATTCGTTGTACGCGCTGAATGAACCTGACACCTACCGCTACTCTGTCAGTTTTGCGGGGGCCGGTGGCATGGTCCAAATGATTCCCTGGGCTTACAACCTGGTGCGGCAACGCCATCCGGGCGTTGGGTTAACTCCTGATTTTGTGACCGGCATGCGCAATCACGTGAACGCCTTGCAAGCGATGTTGCTGTACATGCAGGATACCTGGAGTGACCTGGCTGCGAATGAAGACGTGCAATACGCGCTGAGCGCAAAGTTGGCGACGCAAACGGAATTACTTGCCGCTGGTTACAATTCGAACGCTGCACGGTTACCCGGTTACATTCGTCGCGGTGGTTCGGCTTGGCGGGTGTTGATTCCGCGCGAGACACAAATCTATTTGCAGATATACAAGACGCTTGAGGGTCTGGTGCCGCAAAAACCCCATGCGGCCATAGCGAACGATACGAACGCTCGACCCGTAACGAATTCTGTTAACGAAAATTAGTAACGCGAACTTAAAGCAGCGTCTGACGTCGAGCTTTCGGTCGACGTTGAAGATGTGCGTATTCTGCCCACTCGAGGAGTGCCTAAACAAATCATGATGACAAAATCAAAGTTCGATCGAAATAGTTTCCTGGCAACACTGGCCGTCGCATTATTTGCCGTCTCAATCAGCGTCGTTGTCTCGACACCGGCGGCATCACAGGCAGCTCAGCAACCGACTGCCTCCACCGAACAGACGGTCGAGCAAGTACAAAAGAATATTAAAGTGCTGAACGGCATGCCTCAATCGCAATTGATTCCGGCAATGAATTTCATGAGTGCGTCACTCGGCGTTCGCTGCACGTTTTGTCATGTGAACAAGGATGGAAAGTGGGACTTCGTTTCGGACGAGAAGCCCGAGAAGAACACTGCTCGCGAAATGATCAGGATGGTTTTGTCGGTAAATAAGAATACATTTAAGGGCAATACTGAAGTTAGTTGCTTCACCTGCCATCACGGGCAAACACATCCGGCAAGCTCACCATCGTTGCCGTTGCCGGAAGCAACGCCGCGGCCTGTTGCCGCGCAGACGCCGGCAGGCGAGCCAAAACCGACTGCGCCGACAGCCGAACAAATACTTGCGAAATATAGCGAAGCGCTGGGTGGCACCGCTGCCGTTGAGAAAATCAAAACGCGAACTCTCAAAGGTACGCTGGTAACCAGCAACGGTGTCACTCTCGATTACCAGGCTTATCAATCAGGTCCCAGCAAGATTTACGTTGTCCTTAACACGCCGAAGCAGGGAACGTTCGAGCGCGGTTTCGACGGCGCAGCCGGTTGGGAAAAAAGCAGTCGCGGCGTGCGTGCGCTGGGCGATGAAGAACTAGCTAACCTGCGTCGATATTCGAGTCTGTTTAGAGATCTCGACTTGAAGGACCAGTTTTCGCGCGTCACGTTCGCCGGAAAAGACAAGATCGGGGATCGTGAAGTTTATGTACTGCGCGCGGCCACCAGCGATAACCACCGCGAGCGCTTGTATTTCGACGTGCAAACAGGATTGCTCGTGAGACGTATAACCAGTACGCCAACCATCATCGGCGTGATTCCTGAGCAGGTTGATTTTGAAGACTATCGCAACGTCGACGGAGTAATGATGCCGTTCACTGTTCGCATTTCATCAGTGGATCCGAACATCACCTCGACGCGTAAGTTCACTGAAATTAAGTTGAATGCGCCAATTGATGAAACAAAATTTGCTAAACCTGCGCCGCCTCCGGCGCCTGCGCAGACGCCGGGAGGGTAAATAACATGGCGGATAGATACGCCTAAACGCGGAATAGTCTTGCACTGAAATTTATGGAAGCCCGCCTGATCTTAATTCATGGCGGGCTTTTACTTCGATTGAAAGGGTTTGCTGACATGGAACATTGGTTGCCAAGGCGACCGCGCCAGTAATTTTTGATGAGGAGAAAGATTTTGCTTAAAAGAATTTTTACTATAGTGATCTCAATGGCGGTTGTAGCCGGCTCGATGAGCCTTGCAGCATTTGCACAAACGGGCAGCTACAGTCCGGAAGCGTCGAAAGCTCGCGCCCGCGTTGAAACATGGGGGAAGAACACTCGTGTGGAAGTAAAGCTTCGGGACACCACTAAGGTTAAGGGATATATCACCGCTAACACGCCGGACTCGTTTACCGTATCAGACAACAAGACGGGTGTAACAAACACCGTTGCCTATGCGGATGTTGTTGAAGTGAAAAAAGCGAGCAGCGGCGCGTCGACAAAAACATGGCTGATTGTAGGCGGCGTCGCTGCGGCCGCAGTCGTCACGTGGCTAATAGTGAAGCCCGCGTTTTGCGACGGCGGCGCGCAAACGCGCGGTATCTGCTAACCATCTATCTCGACGGGCAAACAGAAAAACACCGGGTAAAGCTTTTGCTTCTCCCGGTGTTTTCTTGTGCGTGTGAGAAGTTAATCGCTGGTCTTACCAAACAGCACGTTGATCCAATAGAAAGCGACCGTGCCGCTGCCAATGACCGCGCAGGTGGCCACGGTACGCCAAAGAATGTCAGTGCCGGCGAATTTCCAGA
>DATENN010000385.1:0-4960 GCA_035275045.1 Pyrinomonadaceae bacterium | reverse complement strand
TGTTATCGCTTCTGCTGCCGGCGCAGCAGAAGTTACTGCCGTATCAGCTGTTTTCTTGGGTCCGGGTGATGACTTTGCCGCCGCCGGCGCCGTTTGTTTTTGCGAAACCGGATGTTTAGGGGCAGATGGTTTCGGTGGCGCCTCGGCCAGTGCTTCGTTCGACAGGCTTGAGTTTCCGAGTTCGGCTAGCAATTCATTTGCTACTCCGCGCACACTCGCATCCGGATCGAACAGAGCGGCAATCAGGTGCGGAGTGGCACGTTGACCTGCCTCAGCGGCTAATGAACGCGCAGCCTCTGCTCTTGCTTCGACGGATTTTCCGGCGCGCAACTCTTGAGTCAGGTGATCGAAATCTCGAGGCGCCGCTTTGGTTTTCGCTTGAGGCTGATCGTTGCCCCGCTCAGACTGCTCGATTGGTTTTGGCTCCACAGAAGTGGTTGTTGTCTCGGCGGTTTTGTTTTCGCTCGCGGCCTCGCTCGAATTTTGCATTTGCGAACCTAATTCATCAGGCGGATCGGCGGACGCTTCCGATGGCAGCTGCATGTCATCGTCTTCCTGATGGCCCCCGATAAAGTCCCGCACCACTCCGAACGCTGACTTTACTGACGACTTTGGCTTTGGCTTTGGATAAGACACCTAGTACCCCCCGTGATTTGCGGACCAAGACTGTGAATAAAAGATAGTCCGATTCGCGGATTTCTTCTACAGAAATTGCGAATTTTGTCGGCTTTTTCGCCGTTCGCGCAAACTAAATGCGCCGAGTAACAAAAGGTTGAGCGGAGGCGGACACGCGTTAGGCATCGTTCAGGTCGTTCGTTACAATGCCCTTTCGCGACTTGGTAAGTGCAGAAAAATGATTTGGCGCGTGCATTAAGCGAATGAAAATCGAAAACAGTGTTGTGATCCTCGGTTTAGTCATCGTTACGTTGCTGGCTGTCTCGACAGCGCTCGCCGCGCGCAAGAACAACGGCCTCAAGGACGGGACTTGGGGTGGACAACACATTCACATTGAGATCACGAACGGCGCCGCACAAATTGAATATGATTGCGCTCATGGCGAAATATCGGGGCCGTTGACCATTGATCGTCGAGGCAATTTCAGCTGGCACGGTTACTACACGCGTGAAGCTCCGGGACCGATTCGTCTGGGTAAAAATCCGCCGCGCCTGGCAGCTACTTATTCAGGAACGATTACGGACGATGCTATGTCATTAACCGTGACGTTGGCCGACGGACAACAGCTTGATAGTTTTACGTTGAAGCGCGGAGCGACCGGCCGCATTACAAAGTGCCGCTGATAAACTGATAGCAAATGACAAAAGTTGCCCGAAAGTTCTTAATACGCGGCGATGTGCAAGGGGTTGGTTACCGGTTCTTTGCCCAACGTGCTGCAGCTAAACACCAAGTGCTCGGCTACGTCCGGAATTGCGAGGACGGCACAGTTGAAGCGCTCGCCGAAGGGTTAGATCGAAATGTAAGTGAGTTCAGGAATGATCTGGCAACCGGGCCACAGTGGTCGCGCGTCGAGCAAGTTGAAGAGATCAGTCTGGAACCGACCGGGCATTATTCAAGTTTTAGGATTGAACGGTAAACGGTGTCAATTGTTATTATCAGCGGTCAGCAGTCTTAATCGTTCGGCGGTACAAGTGAGTTACAATCTCGCGACTTATAAGTGGTAGAGTCAAATTTCTGGGCGGGCTATGAACATTGAGCCCCTCCGTGGCGAAGGATTAGATGACAGTGCACTTCTAACTTGAATCCGCAACTGAACACTGACCACTAACAAACATGGATAACCTTAAAGAATTAATTCGCGAAGTGCCGGACTTTCCTAAGCCCGGCATTAATTTTTACGACATCACGACGCTACTGAAGCACCCCGACGGGTTACGACAGACAGTAGACGCGTTGGCAGCTCAATATGAAGGCGCCAAAGTTGACACTGTCATCGGAGTTGAGGCGCGCGGATTCATTTTCGCTCCGGCGCTCGCGTATCACCTCGGCGCAGGTTTCGTCCCGGTGCGCAAACCAAAAAAGCTGCCCGCGGAATGCGCTTCAATTTCTTATGATTTGGAATACGGCCAGGACACGCTGGAGATTCATCGCGATGCGGTGGGAAACGGCCATCGAGTCATCATCGCGGATGATTTGTTAGCAACCGGGGGGACGGCAAAGGCTGTTTGCAATCTTGTCGAGCAACTTGGCGGCACCGTTGCCGGACTCGTGTTCGTAGTCGAATTAGAGTTTTTACCGGGCCGACAAAAGCTCGAAGGCTATGACGTGAGATCGTTGATTAAGTACCAATCGTAATCCTTCTTTGTCATTTGTCCCTTGTCAGTAGTCAGTTGTCGTTATCAAGATCGCAGTACAACGGACCACTGACAAGGGACAACGACCGACAGGTTGCTTTACGATTCATGATTTACGATTTACGATTCACGCGTCTGCTCCCGTAGCTCAGTTGCATAGAGCGTCCGCCTCCTAAGCGGAAGGTCGCGCGTTGGAATCGCGCCGGGGGCACCACATCTCTTACCCAGCCACCTCAAGCTGATTGCTGATCCAAAAACTTTGCGCGATGCTGCGGGTCCGGCAGCATGCACGATTCGTATCTGCCGAACACGCGATAGCGATTGCGCGCGACTAAGTTGTAAATCAAATCACGCAGGGGTCGAGGCAAAACTCTACCAGCCATTGCCAGTCGCCAAAACCCACCTATTTTCTTCAGTACAAACAGAATTGCATCAGACCGCGCTAGTAATCGCTCGGAAGGTTGCGAGTAATCCACGATGACATAGACGGTGTCGAGATCGTGCGGATCGCGGCCGTGTTTTTTCAACACTGCGCTTGCGATTTCGCTCTGTAGTGAGGCGAAACGAAAGTGACCATTGCGATCGCGCTTGATTATGAATTGCACCAGCCGATTGCAAAGGCCACAAACGCCGTCGTAAAGAAGAATTGGATGCGTTTCAGGCAAGCTTGGAATACACGGGCTTGAAGTCCGTGTCACTTCATTTGAACTCAAACGATTTGATGTAATCGTTATACGCCTGGTCCCAATGCGCAACCGTATTCTGCGGCCCGGTAAGCTTGACGAAGTATGAGCCCTTTGGCGTTTCGATTATCGCCGCGCGCAACCGGTAGTTTGACATGTCCGACGGCGTTGCGCTGGGGGCTGCACCGGGCGCCGTCATACCGCCGTTATAGGTGCCCACGACATCCACGGTGGTGACCGGAAGATTGTTAACGGTCAGGTTTTCAATTTTCGCTTTTTCTTTCGAAGGCTTGCCGTCAGGTTGTTGCATCTGATTCAACCAACGATCGATGTTTGCCTGGGCGGTGCCACCCTGCCCTTGCCCAAAGTAATAGAGCACCGCCTCGCCGTCGGCGTTATCACCGGCGGCTTTGGGCAACTTGTACTGCGCGACGCGCATGTTTGAAGTTGTCTTTTCTACCAACCAACCTTCGGGCGCGGCGTAGTGCAATTCGCCGTTAGCCGGCACCGTTTTATTTGTCTGCGTTATGCCAACTGAATTCTTGTTGCAACCTGCGCATAGCGCTATCAGCGCGATTAGAACGATAGTTATTTTCATGGCCTCAATTTAATTCGAAGTCCCGCTGATGTAAATCCGTGCTCAGGGCTCGGGAGTGGAAAGCATGAACACGGCAAATGACGCCAGCCAATGCTCGCCCTCATAATTGCCGCTCGCCACATGCGCCAATGCATCTTCAGCATGCAAACGGGCCGCCTCCGTCAATACTCTTCTTGCCGGATCATTTTTAGGGAGCGCGGCCGCAATGCTTCGCATGCACCAGGCGCGGCTGAGATTCAATCCGTCCAGGTGCACCAGTTTTGGATCGCTGCGATCGGTCACCATCGCAGGTCGCAGCAACTTAGCAAACCGACGAGTTGTTAATGAGGGCAGAAATTCGTGAAACCAACGGCGGAACTCAGCCGGCCTCAACACGCGGCGCATCAGATCTGCTTCCATTAGAGCGGGCGAGAAAAAGTCCTCGCCGCCCGGTTCCCAATTCGCCGGATAATCCTTGTCGCCGGCGAAATAGCTCCGGCTTCTTTCCGAAATCAAAGCGATCAATCTTTCATTGTGCGTCGTTTGTGCGTAGTCGAACGCAAAGGCCAATCCAAACGCAGTGTTGGGATGGACACCAGTGCGAATGGGATAGGTTTGTTTCGGTAAGAACGCCAGATACTGCACGACAAACGCATCGGCAAGGGGCTGAAGATTATGCGACCACTCGCGGCCGTCCTCATCATTCAAAACGCTGAGTTCCTCCGCCAGCTTTAACAGCCACGCCCAGCCGTATGTTCGCTCGAACGATTGCCGGTTTGGTTGCTTTAAGTATTTGATTTCACCGGCGATATTATCGGCCGTGAGATTTTGGCCCAGGGCTTTGCGAATTTGTGGACCCTCAGGAAGATTAGGAAAAGTTCGCAGCAGTCGCACAAGCATCCAGTGGCCATGCACCGATGAATGCCAATCGAAACAACCATAAAACGCCGGATGCATGGTCCTGGGCGTGTCCACATCATGCCCATCGTTCATCACGTGATCGGGTTTGTTCGGATATTCCCGCGCCACACATTTCAGCGCGAGGGCGGCGAAATGCGATGCTTGCGCCTGCGTCAACGACAACGTTGTGCGCCCTTGTGCTTTTGTTTCGAGTACGTTGGCCATAATGGCGATCACAAGGATGAAAGCTGCGAATGACTTAATCAACTGAACCTCCGAATACTTCGCCAGGAATAAATGATTCAAAGAGTGACATGTTGGTGTTCGATCCTGTTAACTCGCCAGTGACCTGCTCAGTATCTATGCGAAGGGCGTCCTATATGAATGTGCGGTCCGGTAGCAGTTCCCGGAATTGCCTGCCGAAAAGCTAAAAACGGGATTCCGTTGCTGCGCAGGAAATTTAATAGCGCCTGCCCTTCCGCGCCGTCGGG
>DATENN010000384.1:0-4928 GCA_035275045.1 Pyrinomonadaceae bacterium | reverse complement strand
ATTGTGCAGGAGCGTCTTGAACGCGAATTCAATCTTGATTTGATCACGACCGCGCCCGGCGTTCGTTATGTTGTCACTACGACAGACGGGCAGGTCATCGAGATCGACTCGCCGGCCAAGATGCCTGATCCCGGCAGGCTCGCCAAAATTGAAGAGCCTGTAATTCGCGCGACGATCTTGACGCCCGAAGAACATCTCGGCGGCATTCTAAAGTTGTTGGAGGAAAAGCGCGGGTTGCAAAAAGGTTTTGAATACATCACTACCAATCGCGTGATGCTGACGTACGAGTTGCCGTTGAATGAAATCGTCTTGGACTTTTACGATCGCCTGAAATCGACCTCGCGCGGCTATGCATCGCTGGATTACACGCTCGCCGGTTACTGGGAAAGTGATCTAGTGAAGCTTGATGTGTTAGTCGCAGGCGAGCCAGTGGATGCGCTCTCGCTGATTCTGCACCGCGACACGGCGCAAGCAAAAGGTCGCGCGCTCGCAGCAAAGATGAAAGAACTCATTCCCCGACAACTGTTCGAAGTTCCCATTCAAGCGGCGATCGGAATGAAGGTGATCGCGCGCGAAAATGTGAAGGCGTTAGGCAAGAACGTGATCGCGAAATGCTATGGCGGCGACATTACGCGCAAGCGAAAGCTGCTCGAGAAGCAAAAAGAAGGCAAGAAGCGAATGAAGAAAGTGGGCCGCGTTGAGATTCCTCAGGAAGCGTTTCTGGCAGTGCTGAAAGTTAACGAATAGGAGGAAGACTCAGGTCTCAGGTATAAGGTCTCAAGACTCAAGACTCAGGTCTCAGGTTTCAATTTGTAAGTCTCAACATTGAAAGCCTCTCAGGTTAGGAAGGGGGCCTGCCCCCGCTCTTCAAGAGGCTTCGCTGGCGGAGCATATCAGAAAAGATGTAAAGATTAGAATCCTTGGCTGTTAAGGTCATTCTTCAGACGCCTGCGGCGCCATCAACTTTCGGATGGGTTCGTTATCACAATAAACGCGCCATTCGACAATCAGATCGTTTTTTATCTTTGCCAACCACGCAGCCGGAACTTGCCATTGGTTTTGCGCTCTCAACTCGCCATTCGCTGAATACGTCCCTTGCGCCGTTCCGAATGCGGCGACAGTATCCCCCTGCTCAAAAACTTCGGTAAAGGTAATTTGATAATCCGGAACCATGCGAAAATAAGAGGTCCATCCGTGACGCATCTGTTCGCGACCTTTGATTGTGGCACCGAGTGCATCGATGAAACTGTGATCTTCTGACATCAAGCGACACAGTCCATCAACGTTGTGCGCATTGATTTGTTCGCTGAACTCCAAAAATAACTCCTTCGCACTCATTTCTTCCTCGCGATTACCTCTCCCGTTGCAGTCTTAATTCTTATCGCTGGTTTGTTATCGATTTCATCGAACACTATCGTGCGGTTGTTCGAGGGCGCGAAAAACTCATTGTCTTTCGTGTGATCGAACGCCTTCGTGTTGCCGTCAGGCAGCTCCCGGAATCCTGAGAGCTGGTTCCCGTGCCAAATAATCAACTTAACTACGTTGTTCCGCTCGCATTTGAAGCGCACCGGCGTGAGATGGTAGCCGCCTTTTGCGCGTTCAACGCTGCCGAACAGATCAAAGTCCTTGCACTTTCCATTGTCAGCTTCAATTCGACCGAGGAACTTAGGAAACTCCTCCGCTGCCGCCTGCTCTTCTATTCCTGCGGCCGTGGCCAGGCGCTTTGCGTCCGACGACATCATCGCGCGCATCAAGTCCTCGCTGCGCGCGTCGAATTCTTTGTCACTGGTTAGATTGTCCGCGTCGCTGCCACCAAGTAACCGCCATGCTTCCGCATCGTTCAAAAGCAAAACTGCTTCGTCATTTTCGCTAAAAGTTACTGGGAACGAGCTGCCTGAAGCGAGCGCGTAAGTGCCCGAGTATTTCTTTACAAAATCGTCGGACAGTTCAACCAAAGTTTCGAACAAAATGCGATCGATGCGTCGCACGATGGTATCGGTATTTTTTGGAAAGCGATTGGTGGAGACGATCGCCACGAAATCCTTCTGCGGCAGCATCATTACCGTGTCCATGAAGCTGCCGTTGCCTCCATTGTGAGTAATTACAGTTTCGTTACGCTGGTTGGTCTCGACACTCCAGCCATAGCCATATGACTCGCGGTCTCCGGTTTTTACCTGTGGCGCAAAATATTTTTGTTTTGCGGCAGGCGAGAGAACGGCGTTGCCACGAAGAGCGCGCGTCCAAAGATAAAGATCGCCGACTGTCGAATGTATGCCGCCGTTTCCTTTCAAGTGCCAGGTGACGCCTTTGCGATAGTTCGATTGATCGAAAGTGGTCCCCCAGCGTTGTCCACTCTTATAACCGATGGCCATTTTGGATTTGTCCCACTTCGGCAGAATGTATCCCGTCTGCTTCATGCCGGCCGGTGTCAGAATTTCTTTAGCAAGAAATGCTTCGTATTCGCGACCTGAGACTTTCTCAACCACCGCAGCCAGGATCGAGTAACCGACATTGCTATAGGCGTACGTCCCGGGCGGATTTACTAGTTTCGAGTTGAATGCTTTTTGTAGATATTCCTCGCGGCCAATCCAATCTTCATCGCCACCAAGCGAATCAGTCATGCCCGCCGTGTGAGTCAACAGTTGATGAAGAGTGATGGTTTTCTTGTCTTCGGGAAGCCCCTCAAAGAATTTTGATAGCGGATCCTGAACGCTTAGCCTGCCCTGCATCTCAAGTTTCAAAATGCACGCAGCGGTAAACTGTTTAGTGATCGAGCCGATGTCAAAGACGGTGTCAGCGGTAAAGGGGATCTTGTTTTCCGAGTCAGCGAAGCCATAACCTTTCTGCAAAAGAATCTTGCCGTTTGATGCCAGCAGCACGGAGCCTGAATAGCCATTGCGCGCCGCTTTCTGCAAATAATGATCTATGCGAGCAACTTGGTCCTGCGCCCGGACGCTAAGCGAAATGCTTAGTAGACATAGAAACAACGATGCACTTATTAGACGTTTGATTGTTGTCATCGCTCTTGCCTCTGTTCGTTCTAAAACCTAAGTGGTCATCACCACCCCGAATTGATCCCGCAGTATCGCTGCAAATTCCTCATCGCTGAGTATGGTGCGTTCCGAGCGGCTGCCGTCACCGGCGGTGCTTATTAAACGCATTCCGCTCAACGTTACGCGTCCAGTTGCTGTTGCAATTGAGCAAAGCCGGTTTTTGGTGAAATGCGAATCGGGAGACGTTTGATGATAAACGCACATCTCCTGGTAGTCAGCAAATTTATGGGGCTCGAGGCTGAAGCGATATTGCGGCTTCCATTCCCTCTGTTCGTCTAAATGCATAAGCACCAATTGCGCACCTGCCGGGACGATTCGATAAACGCCATTCGCTTGCGGTTGTTCCCCTCGTTCATCGATCAGCAGCGGCTCAAGAAAGGAGTCGCCAAAGCCGACGTCGACCAACCAGCGCTGTTCCAATTGCACCATCAGCGCCATGTGATCGAATGGCCGGCTGAATTCCCCTGCCGGATTTGCGACCTCGGCTGACAGCATGCTGACTCTAAAAGCCAATTCACGCAGCAAGCACGCAAACAATCCGTTCGCTTCATAACAAAAACCGCCGCGTCTTCGAATCACAATCTTTTCAAACAAAGATGCGTCGTCCAGCACGATTGCTTCGCCCGCATGAATACTGAGATTTTCAAAAGGAACAGATCGCAGATGGGCCAATTGCAAGTCGCGCAGAGTTTGAGCGTTGGGAATAAGCGAGCCTTGATAGCCGATGCGTTGTAGGTAAGCCGTGACGTCGAGCATGTGCAGAAAGATTAGTTCAACTCGCGCGTGGTTCTGGTTCCAGTCTAGGATTTAATCAGCTCGCCCGAGTGTTTGACGGGACCGCGACCGATGAATTAATAAGCGTTTGATCCTGATTGGTCCAACTGTTTTTGCTTCTGTGCGCGGCGAATTTGTTTTGCGCGCAGCACGTCGGCCAGACCTGTCCCGACCAGGAAAAAAGCGGGCAGCAAGAGCAAAAGCCAAAGCAGGCTTTGGATCGAAGTCTTCATCAGGCTCAGATAAATTGCCGGCCATAAAAAAGCGTCGCCAGCCACGATTTTGCCGACACCAGTCCTTATCCGCAGCGCCGGGTCTTTTGCGTCATCGTTACCGTGGGGCATTACAAAACTTTTTCCGCCGGACGTGGCAAGGCGAAGGTCCGTGCCGCACTTTCGGCAATATGTTTCCGTTTCGTTACTTTGATCGCCACAGTGAGAACAATCATTGGGTGCAACCTCCTTAACGTGACCTCGTTGATTCAATTCATCCTGGCGTTAAACGGCAACGACATGGATAAGTGGGATCGCCGAACTCAACCTGTAATGTCGTATGCTCAATTCCGAATCGTTGGTGTAGTTCTTCAGTAATCCTGGCCAGCACAGCGTCGTCGCAGGGATTGTTCATCACCACGTGCGCGGTCAGTGCCGCTTCGGTTGTGCTCATGCCCCAAACGTGAAGGTCGTGCACATCTGCGCATCCCGGCAATGTAGTCAAGTACTTTCGCACACCATTCATATCGATGCCTTCAGGCACAGCGTCGAGAGCGAGGTTAAGTGAGCCACGCAACAAACCCCAGGTGCCGTAAACAATCAACGCAACGATTATCAAACTCACAAAGGGATCGAGCCACAACCATCCGGTTTTCAATATCGTAATTGCGGTCACTACCACGCCTAATGAAATCAATGCGTCGGTGGCCATGTGGAGAAAGGCAGCCCGGATATTGAGGTCACGCTTGCGGCCGGACAGGAACATCAGCGCCGTTCCCGCATTTACGACGATGCCCATGCCGGCGACCCAAATGACTGTTGTCTCAGCGACTGGGTTGGGCGTACCTAAACGTCTAATCGCCTCCCACGCGATGGCGCCGCCGCTTAT
>DATENN010000383.1:0-3523 GCA_035275045.1 Pyrinomonadaceae bacterium | reverse complement strand
CGATGCGATAGATCTGCATCTGCACGTTCGGAGACAATTGCGCGTTTTCTTCCAACGATTCATCACACACAAATTCATATTCGAACTTATGCTGCGGTGGTGCGTCCTGAACGGCGTGCGACAGCGCAAATTCAAGCGCCGCGGCAAAACCAACATTTTGCAGCACCGATGGGCTCAAGTCTTCACAGATGCGACGCACTTCGTGCGAGATCGATTCGATCTCCGTGCGCAGTTCGTTAGTCTTTGTTACCGCACGATGCGCCTCAACGGGTTGGTCGGTCAGCACTAACAGATGGCGAAGATCTGCCAGGGTTTGATCGTGAAGATCGCGAGCGATGCGCCGCCGTTCACGCTCAGCTTCATTTGCGAGATTGAGACGCGCCTCGGCGAGTTCGCGATTTGCTGTCACTAACTCGGCGCTGGTGCGCGCGATGCGCCGGCGTTCTTCGATGGCCCAGAACAAAGCAAGCAGGGCAAGCAACAACAGAATAGCCAGCGCGGTCGAAGTCCACGGGAAAGGCGCCTTGGCAATTGTCAGTTCGAATGTTAAAGGTTCTGAGGGAACCAAATCTCGACTGAAGGCTCGCGCGGTGACGCGATACTTTCCGGGCCCCAGGCTTTCCATCGCGAATTGCGATTCGTGAGACGCCTTTTGCTTGATCACCTCACCTTTGGAATTAGCAAGCGTAAACGAGTATTGAAACTGCTCCGGAAATGTACGGCTACTAACTGCGGCCACGTCCAACAGCAAACTGTTCTGTGGATATTCAAGATACAACCCCGATTGCAATTCATTTGGAGCATGAACGCGCTTGCTGATGACGCGCGCCGCGTAAAGCGTGGGAATGAAGTTGTCGGGTGTGAAGCGCGCAATGCCTCGGCTGGTACCAATTAAGATTGTGGATCGCCCGTCCGCTTTGGTCTGCGGCAAAACCGCGAACGCGTTCTGAGAAGGCAGACCTTGTTCGGCATCAAGCTGCGACACCAGCGGAAGATTCAACTTGTCATCGATGACGATCTTCAGCAAACCACTGGCTGTAGTTGCGCACCATACCATGCTGCCTTTTTCGTTTGCAGCCGGCGCCAAATAGCGAGCTTCGTATCCAGCGGCCGCTGCAACGCATTCTTCCTTCGGGCGACAAAGAAAGACACCGCGGTTCGTTGCCACCCAAAGCGTTTGCTCTCCGGTTTGGGTAATAGAGCGCACCGTTGTTTCCTTGAGTTTCTCAAACCCGCTTGCTCCATTAACTTGCTGGCCATCAAAAACAAGCACGCCGTCTTTCGCTGTTCCAAGCAATAACCGAGAATCGTCGCCGGCAAACAAACTGATGATTTCGCGGGGCGATGTATTGTCAGCCGGCCAAACGGTCACGACGCGGTTGTTGTCAAAACGTTCCAGCCCGCGGCCATAACTCGCCAAATAAGTTGCGCCGCGAAACTGAGTTATGGCGCGGATGCTACCAACCGCATCGGCTGCGCCTGAGCTCGCTTCCAGTCTCGTAAAGCTTTGCGTTTCAAGCTTCAGATCACGACTCAACTTGGGACCAACATAAAAGCCTGCGGCCGATCCGACTAAAAGCCGGCCTTCAGGATCTTCAGCGAGGCAATAGATGATGTTGCGTGCCAGCTCGGCTACTGGATTCCACTTCAGGTTCTTTTCGTCATAGACAAATAGTCCGCGATTCGTACCGGCGAGCGTCTGCCCCGTTGAGGTTTGATAAAGGGCCCGCACGAAATTACTTTCAGCATTGTCGCCGACGTTCTCAACTCGCGGCGCGTTAGGGTCGTAACGGCTGACGCCGCGGTCGGTACCAAACCAAACCACGTCTTCACGATCCACGTAGATCGCAAAAATGTGATCGGACCGCAGTCCTCCTTCAGTGCCATCAAAGGTGTAACGGATACTCTTGCGCGATGAGGGAAAATAAATCACGCCCCGGCCGTCAGTTCCGACCCACATGTCGTCGGCATGGCCGGGCCGCAGTGCGGTCACAGTACCGGTGACTTTGTCCGCTTCCGCAAGTTCAGAGGTCGCGTCATCCAAATGCAGGGCCGCTTGATCTTTGCGGTTCTTCGTTCCAATCCACAGTTGGCCGCGCGCATCGGTCGCCAGGGCTCGCACAAAAAACGCGGGACGTCGCGCTTGCATTTCTTTTGCGGAATTGTCTTCGACTACTAACAGCCCGCGACTCATCGATCCGGCAAACAGTTTGTCATGTGCAACCGTGAGACTGGTCAGCGGCAGCGGCCCGGGATTGTCGCGATCCGCGCTCTCAAGCGGCGCCGGCAGCAGCGCCTTAACCTGAACATCGTTGTTAGTAATGCGAGCTTCATAAACGAGGCCTTGCTCAGTCGCCATCAACACGCGCCCGTTTTCGGGCTCGATGATGGCATTGATCGTTTGGCCCTGAACGTCTTTCACCGCCTGCACCTGGCCGTAAACAATCCGCGCGGCGCCGTTGTCAGTACCTACCCATAACGTTCCGCTCGAATCAGTTAACAATGAAAGGACACGACCGGTTGGCATTTGCGGATCATTGATCGTTTGCGTGCGGCGGCCATCAAAGCGTGCCAGTCCGGCTTCCGTTCCGAACCACATCATGCCATCAGGGCCTTGCGTGATTGCGCGTACTCGATCGGAAGGCAGGCCATGAAATAGCGAGATGGCGCCCCACTGGTGCAAACCGGTCAATGGTGTCGGCGCCGGCGACGGCAACGGCGAGGGTGAAGGCGCCGGTGATGGGGAAGGCGATGCTTGTGGTTGAGGCGGTGCGTCCTGTGAAGAGACGACCGGCGATCCGTTGTAAGCAATCAGAAGAAACGCGACGACGATCATCAGCCCGCTGAACCAAAACCACGCCCTTACAGGCGTGGCTCTTGGATTCGGGGGCTTGGAACTGCGTCGCACGTTTGTTATTTCCGGGCCTTGCTTGCCTCCCGTTTTTGCTCGTCTGCAAATCGTTTTTGATCTCGCTGAAGCCACGATTCCAAATCCGTCGACGCTTTTTCCAACTCGTCGTTATTCAGCAATCCGCGTCGCAACGCCTCGAAAAAAGCGCGCGTGCGAATGTTGTAAGCGAGTTTTTCATACGCCTCGTGCTCGGTGCCTTCCGCCGTTGAAATGAAAAGCTTTTCATAAAGCGTAGCGAGGCGGCTTTCAACGCCACGCAAACTCAAGCTGCACTTGCGTGCGATGGCCCAGTTCGAAAGTCCGAGTGCGAGATAGTAAAGCGCCTCTGATTCGAACTCAGTCAGCAAAGGGCGCTTGAAGGAATCCTTGAACGCCGGATCGATCATGTCCGCGCCGTCTTCAAGCACGGCGGCGACGAAACGTAGAAACCGCGACTCCGGATTGTTTTTGTGAATGAAGCCGTAGGCCGGAGGCGGGTCGACAGACTTTACGATCTTGCGAATCTCGTTGATGTAGATCTCGTGCGGAAACTGCGTCCAGAAGATGATGCGCGCGGTCGGGAAGTCGCGCCAGATGGCGCGCGCGGCTTTAACGCCCGAGAGCTTTGGCATC
>DATENN010000382.1:0-10734 GCA_035275045.1 Pyrinomonadaceae bacterium | reverse complement strand
GCACCCGACGTTCTTAGCGGAGCAAGCGACTGGAGAACCGCTCAGCGATTCGGACCAATCTGCTTTCAAAGAATTTCTGGCTCGTACCAGAACCGGCGCTGTCGTTACTGAACTAAACGACAAAGATAGCGCCGAGCCTTTCGTCGGATTGAAAGTACCCGCGCCGCCCCAGCCGGGAATGCCGGTAATTTTTGACGTCACAATCCAACATAAGTGAAGCGTGGGCGAAGCGAAGTTTCAAAGTGAGGTGCTATGAAGATCAGAAACTCAATGTTGTTACTGGCGGCCATCCCTGTTCTTTCAGGAGTGGTATTAGTGAGCGCGCAGGACGACGACGTGCGCGGCGCGTTCATGACGACGCGGCCGAGAGCGAGCGAAGCACGTAAATCACAAACCAAACCGACACATCGCCGTCCAAAAGCCACGCCATCACCGACCCCAAGGCCCCTTATCGGCGGCGGTGAAACCACCGGCACGACGATCAAGAGACCACGACTCGGTCTGGGCTTGACGCTATTCATGCGCGACTCGACCGGCCTCGCAGTGCGCACTGACCCGACGCGAGAGTTTCACAAGGGCGATCATGTTCGCGTGTTGTTGGAGACGAATGCTGACGGATATCTTTACGTTTTCAACACCACCGACGATGGACCACCGGTCATGATTTATCCCGATCCGGAATTGGACCAGGGAGGCAACTACATTGAGGCGCACGTACCGTTTGAGATTCCGTCGAGCACTGCTGCCGAAGAACGTCTGCGATGGTTCACCTTCGATCAAAATGCAGGCGCAGAAAAACTGTACTTTGTTTTCAGCCGCGAGCCCTTGACCGGCGTGCCGATTGAAGACGATCTGTTGAGTTTGTGCCGCAATGACAAGAGCAAATGCCCCTGGCATCCATCAAGCGAGGCGTGGCTTGCCATGCAGAAACAGTCGGCAGAACCGGTTCAAGCTGCAAAAGGAAAAATTGAAGGCGCGCAGAGTATGGCGGAAAGAGATGCGACGGCCCGCGGAATTGGTTTGAATCGAGATGATCCGGAACCCAGTTTGATTGTGCTATCCGCGTCGACCAATAAGAGTGTTCTTGTTGCGACTTTGCAACTAGCCCATGGAGGCTGATTCGCTATCAACGCCGGCGCGCCGTACGTTTAGCTGCTCGGCAGTGTTCGGAAGTGCTTTCAACGCAGTGACCGCAGAAACTTTTGAGGCAAAGCGTAGTCGAACATTCAATTCACCAGCTTTAGGGAGTTCTTTTGTCATGATCAGGAAATTTGTTCTTCTCTTAATGCTCGCTGGCTTGATTTCCGTCACTGGAATTCGAGCGAAAGCAGATCTGCCGCAAACTGATGCGGCCGGCACTGCCTTGCAGGAAGGCCGTCGCCTGTTGAAGCGCGGCCAAAGCGATCAAGCTTTATCGCAACTGCAAAAGGCTCTCAATCTTTACCTTTCGGCCAAAAATAATCATGGCATCGCCGCAACGGAAAACGAGTTGGGTGATCTTTATCTGCGCCAAGGCGAATACAACGTGGCCCTGGACCACTACAAGCACGCGCTTGAAGGTTTTGTGGGCGCTGATAAGAAGAACGAGCAGACCGTCGCAGCGGCGAGTTTGGTTGATAGCAGGCTTGCGAATGCGAACGTCGCTGACGACAAATTTAATGCGAACCTGATGCTCGCAAAAATCGGAGAAGTAAATTTTCATTTGGGTCGCTTGTCCGACGCGAGCGCCGCGTACGGACAGATGCAGATAAAGAAACCAGAGGGTGCCGCCGCAAAGGTTAGTCGCCGATTTGGTGGCCTTGGGGCGGTGATGGGCGGGATATCAACCGGGCACGTTTCAGTTGAAGCGCCGGTTACTGCAGCGACCATGGCGCTGGAGGCGAAGAAGGAGCTTGATGAGTATCGCGTGTCGATCGTCTATTCGAGTTATGAGCTTGGCATGGGCCGCATCGCATACGCGCAAAACGATCTCGAATCTGCCAAAAAGCATTTTCAAAATGCGTTGGATGCCGCTGGAAGCAGTCTTGGTGCGATAACCAAACTCGGTCAGACGCGCCGCTTCCGCGCCGCCGCGCGCACCAGTTTGGGCGACGTTGCGCTTCGTCAGAATCGTTTCAAAGATGCCGGCAAGGCATATACGGAAGCGATCAAAGGAGCGCAGGATGACAAACGGCTCGACCTTATTTGGCCCGCCCAACGAGGGCTCGGTCGTAGTCTGTGGCTGCAGGCGGCGCAGGAAACAGACGCGAAAAAGTCTCTTTCATTGCGCGACTCAGCCTTGAAAAATTATCGCGATGCGTTACAGACGATCGAGACGTTGCGCTCCGGAAGCCTGAGAGCGGACGAAGCGCGCACCACATTTCTCGCGACCACCAAAGACGTCTTTGACGAAACGACCGCGGCCCTGGCGGAAATGGCGCTACTCAACGCGGGCGGCAATGCCGTGCTGTCCGGCAAGGGATTGGATTATGCAGCTGAAGGATTCAAAGTTTCTGAACAATCGCGAGCGCGCTCTTTACTTGATCTGCTCAGCGAAACTGGTACGTCGATAACTGAAGGAATTCCTGCGGACCTGTTAAAGCGCAAGCAGGAAAACCTGGACCGGCAACAGGAAATTGCGGAAGAGTTGAGCGGTGTCAGTCTCACGCCGGACGATAAGAAGAAGAAACCTTCCGAACTTGAAAGCGAACTCGAAAAGCTGCAAACAGATTTTGACGCGATCGAAAATCAGATTCGAACCGCAAGTCCGCGCTATGCAAGCCTGACTGGTAATGAGCCGCTTGCCCTGGCAGAGGTGCAGCAGCGCGTGCTTGATGATCAGACCATCCTGCTCGAGTACAGTCTGCAGGACGATGCGTCTTATCTGTGGGCCATCGGTAAAAACAATGTCAGTCTGTACAAACTTGCGCCGCGACCGGCGCTTGAAAAGCTGGCGATGGATTTACGCGCGCAACTTATCCCCAGCAAATTGCAACGCCGCATCGTCGGCATCGATGTAATGGCTGACGCGCAACGCGGCTTGGGAGTTAGCGCCACGCCATTCGCTGAAGATGCAGCGGCGTTCACGACCGCGTCGAATGCGCTTTACAAGGCAGCACTTGAGCCGGCGGCAGCGCTCGTTACCGACAAGAGGCTGCTGATCATTGCCGATGGTGCGCTTAACTACGTCCCATTCGAAGCGCTGGTAACGAGCCCGGCAAGCGCCGATTATTCATCGCTGCCTTATCTGGTCAAGACAAATGAAATTGTTTATGCGCCATCGGCTTCGGTAGTTGCTGCGATTCGGCAGCAGCAAACCAACCCATCGACGCGATCGATGTTGGTAGTCGCCGATCCGGTTTTTAATTCCAGAGACACACGCGCGCGTGTCGCTGCGCCGGCGGCCGCCGGCGAGACGCGAGGTTTGGGTATTGCCAGCGCGCTCACGGACGTGGCGGGCACCGACGTGAACGCGACAGATCCAGTGAAGATGGAAGGGCTGCCGCTCGCGCGACTTGCCGGCACGCGCGCGGAAGCCGACCAGATCGTAAAGCTCGCCAGGGCGTCCGGCGCGCAGGCCGACGTTTGGCTGGATTTGGAGGCGAGCGAAGATAATGTGGATGCGCGAGACATCAGCAAATATCGCGTCATTCATGTGGCAACGCACGGGCTGTTGAATGCCGAACGACCGCAGTTCACAGGGTTGGTTTTGTCTCTCGTCGGCAACAAAAGCGAAGACGGCTTTCTGCGCACCGATGAAGTCTTCAACCTGAAACTTGGTTCGCCCCTCGTTATGTTGTCCGCTTGTGAAACAGGTCTCGGAAAAGAGAAAAAAGGCGAAGGCGTCATGGGACTGACGCGTGCATTCATGTACGCCGGCGCTCCCACTGTCGGCGTATCGTTGTGGTCAGTGGCCGACAAGTCAACCGCCGATCTGATGACCGATTTTTATAAACGACTGCTTGCATCACAAACTGCTGCGCCGGCAAATGCGATGCGCGAAGCACAATTAGCAATGATCTCAGGCAAGCGATACAGTGCGCCGTTTTACTGGGCGCCCTTTGTACTGGTCGGCGACTGGCGGTAAGTTCGAAAACGCAATTGTGAACCGATACGAAATAGATCGACGCAATTTTCTCCGCCGCGGTCTGGCCGCAAGCGTCATCGCGGTCGCGAGTCCCGCTTTTCCATTACGAGGATTTACTTCTCAACCAAACCTGATCACGCGTGCGTCGCCGCCCGTTCCGCTTAGGCTGTTCCAGCAGCAGCCGCTTCCGCGGGTAAAGGTCGCGCGCGAGCGTGTTATTCGTGAAGTTGTGGGCTTGCGTCCTTTCCGTCCCCAAGGGTTCATGGTCGCGGCCGAAAAGATGGGACCCAAGCTGCTGGTCCATAACTACGGGCATGGCGGCGCCGGTATCACCTTGTCGTGGGGCACGGCCAGTCTCGCTGTTGACCTGGCACAAGACTTCATCCAATTGAGATCGCAACCATTGCGAAGGGCGGCGCGAGGCCCCACCACTTTCGCAGTCTTAGGTTGCGGCGTTAGCGGACTCTCAACAGCGCGCTTGTTGCAGCAACGTTACGCTGACGGCTCAAGCAACGTAACCATCTACGCCAGGAACTTGCCGCCTGACACTACATCAAACGTGGCCGGCGGATTTTGGTCACCGACGTCGGTGTTTGATGCCAGTGAGGCAACGACCGTTTTTACCGATCAGTTTGCTAAGGCCTGCAAAATTTCCAATCGCGCGTTTCAAACACTGGTGGGGCCCGAATACGGAGTGCGTTGGATCAGGACGCTGGAGTTGCTCCGTAACGAAGCTTCGCTGGAAGGGGAATTGACCGGGGGCAACAATCTATATGCGCAAGTTGAGGTACACCGGGAGCCGCAAAACTATTTTGGTTTTCCAGTTGCGCGAGAGTTTTCGACGATGCTCATTGAGCCGCACACCTATTTGCGAGCTTTGATTCGCGACTTCTACGCGGCGGGCGGCAAAATCGTAGTGAAGGATTTCAAAAATCGTGAACAAGTTGCGCGTCTGCGACAGCAGGTCGTGTTCAACTGCACCGGCCTGGGCGCGCGCGACTTGATGAAGGACCAAAACCTGGTTCCGGTTCGCGGCCAGTTGGAAGTCCTGCTGCCGCAACCTGAGATCGATTACTGCTATTTGGCCAATAGCGCCTACATGTTTCCACGCAAAGACGGCATCGTGCTTGGCGGAACGTGGGGCCATGACGACTGGCGCCTGGAGCCCGATCCCCAACACACCTCGCGGATCCTGGGATTACACGAAGCAATAATGAAGGGCTGAATCGCGCTGTTGTTTGTCGGTCGACCGCGAATCGTAATTGATTCGAGCAGACCTCCTGCAAGCATTCCTGCTTACAGATTGAAAGTCGGTGCCACAACCCGAGATTCCTCATGGCAAGTCAAAAATTTCGAGTTAACAATGCCGCGGGCATGTGGCTGCGATCCAAACCGATCGTTTCTGAGGCTACGCGAAAAGTGCTGCTCCCGAACGGGCAAGTTGTCACGAAGTTGAGTGACACGAATGACGCGGATTGGTGGCGTGTCAGAACCAGTCTCAACGGGACACGAATCCAGGGTGTAAGCAATAAAAATCTGCTGGCCGCGATTAATAGCGACGTCGAGCTGCCAAACAGCGATACGTTGTCTGGTCTGATCGCAAAAACTCTAACAGCGCTTACCGTCGTCGGTCCAAACGCTCACGCAAACTATTTGGCGGCAGTACGACAAGGCAGCGCGTTGTTCTCGAAGCACGGCATCAGTACGCCACAGCGGATGGCGCATTTTCTTTCCCAGGCGATGCAGGAAACTGGCTGCTTTACGGTACTGCGCGAAAGCATGAGCTACACGGTGCCTCGAATGTTGGAAATCTTTGGCGTCGACCACCATTCGGCGCGCATCACTGCGGCGGAAGCGCCGGCGCTGGCACACAACCAGACTGCGCTAGCCGAGCGCGTTTATGGTTTTGGCAATCCACACAAGGCGGCCGAGTTGGGGAACAATCACGCCGGCGACGGTTATCGCTATCGAGGCAACGGAGTGTTGCAGACAACCGGCCGCGACGCTCACCGGCGCATGGGGCTCGCTTGCGGCCTGGACTTTGAAGCAAATCCCGATCTGGTGACGCTGCCTGAACACGCGCTCAAACCGGCTTTGCAGGAATGGACTAACAATAACCTCAATCGTTACGCCGACCTTAACGATATCCGAACAATAACGCTACGAATCAACGGCGGCCTAAATGGATTTGCTGAGCGGCAGGCATTCTACAGAAGGTTAAGAACGCTGTTGGATTAATGCGATCATACCTGTCTTTCTCCGAGCATACTTTTCGCGCTCATCAGCATCTTTAAGAGGTACCGCTTCGTAACTAGAACGAACAGGGGACGGTCATAATTGAAACCGCAAGCAAGATTCCTTTTATTCTTCCGAATAACATTCTTCGCGCTCTTCGTGGGCATCTTTGTTGTGCTCGTTCCTGTATTGAAACGCCACGGGTCGGGCAATCTGCCTGATCTTGCGGACCTGTTGCCAACCACCGCGCGAGCCGCTGAAGTAAACAACTGGACGGCAGCCGTTGAAAAGGTAAAAGAAGATCGCGGTGAGCCAGTGGGCAAGCAGGCGAAGATTGACACTCCCTCGGAATTGCGACACTACAGCGATACGCGTCGCTTTCTTGCTACGCAGGTCGCGGAAGTTAAGGAGCACTCCGTCAGTACGCCGCGCGATCTAGTCGCCCTCGCTGCGATGGTTGAGCGCGGTGAATTAGTGCAGCTTCCACTCGTCAGCGAAAACTACATATTGTTCGGTGTCGGTGGCAACGCGGATGGCGGTCCGTTCACGCGCTACGAACAAGGAGAAAGCGTCGGGATTTATGATGAAGCAGCACTTAGTCGCCAATACGCGCAGTTGTCCGATTCGTCCTCGGGCATAGAGAAAGAATTAAGCGGCGTAAAAATACAATTGGCAGGTTTGAAAAAGCGTGACCGTGCGCAACGCGTGAAGTTACAAGCTCAAACCGGCGCGTTGCAAACGCAGTTGAAAACGAACCGCGAAGCGAAAATCGAACTGGATCGGTTTTATGGCACGGCCTCGACAAAGCTACAGTTCTTCGCGGATTACGAAGCGTTGGCGAAGCTCGGCGCAAAGTTGTCGGGAACGGTATTTGACATCGAAAGCCCAGTGGCGCGACGGCAATTGAAAGTCAGGTTGCTGGCGTCGTTGCGTCCCGAAGCGAAGAGCGTGCTTGAGCAAGTCGCCGCGTCCTACCATGAAAAATTCGGCAGGCCATTGCCGATCACTTCATTGGTGCGGCCCGACGAATATCAATTGCAACTCAGCAAAATCAATGCGAATGCTACGCGTATTGAAACGCCGCCGCATTCCACCGGCCTCGCATTCGACATTCTGTATCGCTATATGACCGCGGAGGAGCAGTCATTTGTCATGACTGAACTGGCGCGTTTGAAAGACGAAGGAAAAATTGAAGTCTTGCGCGAGAACCGAGATCACTATCACGTTTTCGCATTCGTTGACGGCGCGCGTCCGGCTGAGACATTTATCAGTGCATCATTAGGTGAGGTTCGTTCGTCCAAACCGCAAACAGTTCAAGTTGCGAAATCGCGTATCGATAAGAACGCGCGAGAGGCCCACCACAGTCAAAAGAAAACTACCCCCACAAAACGTACGAGCGTCGCCGGTAAACGGAAAGCAGCATCTGCCAAGTCTGTGCGCCGGCATCGCTAAACCCGGCGCCTAGCAACCTCAGTGAGCACCTGCCGTTGCGCCCGTATCAATTAGTTGTTCAGGCTGAAAATCGGCGGGTTCAGCCAAGGCGAGCAACCGGCCGCTGTTAGCCACCTCATAAGATGGAGGGCCGTGAAAAGCCCATTCATAACGGCCGAAAAGAAAGTACGACAACCGGCCCAACCTCGAGCGGATAGGCTTGCCATCCGCCGTTGTATGACGTTCTCGACTGGCGACAAAACTCTCACCATTGGGGGCCCGGTAAATTCCTCGTTCGCGTAGGTCCTGCATACTCACGCTAATCGCAGCATCCGTGCCAGTCGAAAAAATGCTCTGCTTGGCCGCGCGCGTTTGCGATCAGTAAACCAACACGTGCGTCAAGCTGCGAAATCGTCGGTCGGCAATAACGACGAACTCAACAAAAGCGTTGTTTTCTCATCGCTGAGCAACTAGGATTCGCCCCATGCTACGCAAAGTCACACGCCGGGAGTTTGTCCGAAGCGCCGTTACCGGGGCGGTGGTGGCCCGTTCTTCGCGAGGTTCCGGTCAATTCATAAATCGGGGCCGCGGTCGCAAACCGCAACCTCAACCAAATCTTGTTTTCATTCTGTCGGATGACCTGGGCTATGGCGATGTAAGTTGTTACGGGCGCCCGGACTACCAGACTCCGAATATCGATCGCCTTGCCGCGCAGGGGATGCGTTTTGTTAATGCTTATTCGGCTTCACCCGTTTGCACGCCTACCCGTTGCGCGCTTATCACTGGACGCTATCCGGCGCGAACGCACATCGGTCTCGAAGAACCACTAAATGAAAGAACAGCTTTAGGAGAGAGAGTTAAGACGCTCGGCCTGCCCGCCGAGCATCCGACGATTGCGTCGTTGCTGAAGCGGGTCGGGTATCACACCGCGCTTGTTGGTAAGTGGCATCTTGGCTATCTGCCAAATTTTGGACCGATCCAGAGTGGCTTTGACGAATTCTTTGGCATCATGAGCGGCGCCGGCGATTTTTTTACTCACAAAGACATGACCGGTCACGCGGACCTGTTTGAAGGAGAAGTGCCGGTGACCCGCATCGGTTACATGACCGAGCTGTTGACGCAGCGCGCCGTTGAATACATCCGGAAACGTCGCGCGGCGAAACAGCCCTTTTACCTTAGTTTGCATTACACCGCGCCACACTGGCCGTGGGAGGGACCACGCGATGAGCAGGTCAGTCGCACCCTGGCCGCCGGCTACGACGGTTTCACTGCCGGCGGTTCGATCAAAACCTACGCGGCAATGATCAAGAGCATGGACGATGGCATCGGAAAAGTGTTAGCGACCCTTGAGCGCGGCGGTCTGACTAACAACACTCTCGTGGTATTTACCAGTGACAACGGCGGCGAGCGTTTCTCTTATAACTGGCCGTTTCGCGGACTTAAGTTTTCGCTTTTCGAAGGTGGCATTCGAGTGCCGGCTATCGCTCGATGGCCCGGAGTAATTCCTCACGGGGTCGTCACCGAGCAAGCAGCAATCACCATGGATTGGACCGCCACCATGCTGGCAGTTGGAAACGCGCCGTTTGATCAGCGCTATCCGCTGGATGGTGATGATCTATTTCGAGTCTTGAGCGGCTCGCGGCAGAGTTACCAACGAAAATTTTTCTGGCGCACGACTGTTCAGGACGCGGTTCTCGACGGGCATTGGAAATATCTGAAGGACGGCGCGGAGGAATACCTGTTTGATCTCGCTGTCGATGCCAGAGAACATGCGGACTTTCGCAAGCAGCAGCCGGCGGTTTTCGATCGGCTGCGAGCGCAGTTTCAAGAATGGAACGCGAGCGTTTTACCCAGGCCACCCGCAAGGCGACGTGAAATACCCAATTAAGCTTCCTGACTCAGACGCAGCATTGCTGCGCGAATGTGAGATTGATACTTTCAGATCAAGCGGCCCCGGCGGCCAGCATGTCAACAAGACTGCCAGCGCGGTGCGACTGAAGCATTTGCCATCAGGCGTCGTAGTTACTTCACAGGAATCGCGCAGCCAACACCGCAACAAGATCACTTGCCTGCAAAAACTGCGAACCAGAGTTGCGCAACTGAATTATCGGCGTCCCAAACGCGTGGCTACGAAGATTCCTCGCAGCGCAAAGAATCGCACGCTGGAAGAAAAAGCCCGGCGTTCGCGCCTCAAACAACTGCGGTCGAAACCCGCCGCTGACGACTAATTGGTTTGTACGGGTTACCTGCCGCACCCGCTTGCTGCCTCCCCATAACTTTTTCGCTTTTTCTAATTCCGCGAGATCTGTGTAATCTGTGGCGGAACTAAATCAAGACCAGAATCCGAATCAATGAGTACCGAACCAAACAAAATCATTTACTCGATGGTTGGCGTCAGCAAGTTTTACGACAAAAAGCCAGTCCTGAAAGACATTTACCTTTCCTATTTTTACGGCGCAAAAATTGGCGTTATTGGATTGAACGGCTCAGGCAAGTCGTCGTTGCTGCGAATCCTTGCCGGCGTCGACAAAGACTTTAACGGCGAGACGGTAATTTCACCCGGCTTTACCGTCGGCTATCTGGAGCAAGAGCCGCTCATCGATGATGCCCGGACCGTGCGTCAGGTCGTCGAAGAAGCGGTTGCTAAAACTGTCAGCTTGTTGAAAGAGTTTGACGAGATCAACGCTCGGTTTGGCGAAGAGATGTCCGAGGACGAAATGGACAAGTTGCTGGCGCGACAAGGCGAGGTCCAGGAAAAGTTGGACCAGCTGGACGCGTGGGACCTGGATGCGCGACTAGAGATGGCCATGGATGCCTTGCGTTGTCCGCCATCAGACACACTAGTGAAAGTTTTGTCGGGTGGCGAACGCCGGCGTGTTGCGCTATGTCGCTTACTGTTACAAAAGCCGGACATCCTATTGCTCGATGAACCGACGAACCATCTCGATGCGGAATCTGTTGCCTGGCTTGAACACCATTTGCAAAACTACGCAGGCACGATC
>DATENN010000381.1:0-10411 GCA_035275045.1 Pyrinomonadaceae bacterium | reverse complement strand
GCGTGAGTACGCGCCATTGCTCGTTTATGGAAAGAGTGCGAAGCCGGGAGTTAATTTGGGCACACGCGCTTCGCTGGCGGATATCGGTCAAACCATCGCCGAAAACTTCGGAGTAAAGCTGACTGCCGGTGAAAGCTTTCTCGCATCACTCAAATTTTAGGAGTTCTCTATGACCAGACTGCGCACCGCGCTTTTCATCGCTTTCATTTGCCTGTGCGCGCCGCTTACAGGCCGCGGCCAGTCAACCCTGATGAACGTTCCCTCAACCGACGTGGTGTCCACGAAGCAGGTCTATGTCGAAATGGACTTCATCACCAACTACGCTTGGGAACGCGGCGACAATGCTTTCCAAAATTACCTGCCGCGCACAGTGATCGGGGTGGGAAAAAATATTGAGGCGGGCGTGAACGTTTCTTTTACGCACGTTCCGGGCGGCGGCGAGCCTGTTGAGATTCAGCCGAATGCGAAGTGGCAGTTCTATAACAACGAAGGCAAGGGAATAGCCGGCGCCGCCGGCTGCATCGGCTACATTCCAGTCACGCATCGGACTGGTACTCGTTCAATCGTTCAGTGTTATGCGGTCGGCAGCAAACAGTTTCCGGGAACTTATGGACCACGCTTCACTGGCGGCGGCTACGCCCTAATCAATGCTCGCGATGAGAAGACCAAAGCCGGCGCGATCGTAGCGTACGAACAGCCAGTCGTGCCGAAAGTTGACTTCATAGTGGATTGGTTTAGTGGCGACAACCGTTTTGGCTACGTTTCGCCTGGCCTGTCGTTCACGATGCCACACGAAGGTTCGCTGTCATTGGGATACCTGATGGCCAATCACGGGCGCGGCAAGAATGCTTTGTTCGCTTACTACGGCGTGACATTCTGAAACGACAGAGGGCAGAAGCAGAGGTCAGAGGTCGGAAGTCAGAGGTCAGAGGTCAGAGGTCGGAGGTCGGAGGTCAGAGATCAGACATCAGGCTTACTGCTCTACTGCGCTTAGCCCTTAGCACTTTGCCGAAGATTCTGACCTCTGACCTCCGACCTCTGATCTCTGACCTCTGATCTCCGACCTCTGTCTCAGTGCTTCTTGCTGGTGAGGCTCGTGTACACGAGCTCGAGCCACATCTCAGTCTTGATGTAGCCCGAACCCCAAGATTTCCATTCGTCAGGCAAACCTTCTGACTTGATTTGCGCGAGCGTTTTGTGCGCCTTGATCTTTTTGCGCACGATGTCCGTCGTCGCGATCAGCATGTGATGAAATGCCTTCAGTTCTTCGACATTCGACAACGCCCCATGACCCGGAATTACTTTAATGTCGGGCGGTAGTTTGCTGATGATGTCGCCAACGTTTTTTGCCATGCCCTCCACGTCGCCGCCATTTTCCAAATCGACAACGGGAAATCGTCCATTGAAGTAATCGTCGCCCATGTGCACAACGTTTGAGCCGGTAAAAAAGATCACGCTATCGCCGTCGGTGTGGCCGTGCGGAAAGTGAATCACCTTAATTTCTTCGCCGTTGAAAAACACCGAGACGGCGTCTTCAAACGTCACGACCGGCAAGCCTTCTTTGACCATCGCCGGAAATTTCCAGCCAAAGAATTTTGATTGTTGCTCAGCGCTGAGACGCTTGCGGACGTTCGCTTGCGCAATGATGGGTGCCTCTGGTCCAAAAACCGGATTACTCCCGGTATGATCGCCGTGGTAATGAGTATTAAGAACGAATTTTAATTTGCCATCGCCCAACGATTTCAACGCCGCCTTTATCTTGTCAGCCAGTGGTTCGAACTGATCGTCAACAATCAGAATTCCATCTGGTCCAACCGACACACCGATGTTGCCACCAGCGCCTTGCAGCATGTAAACGTTGCCGGCCACCTTAATTGTTTTGATGTCGACCTTAGAAAAATCCTGCGCCTGAGCGACGCAGCCAAGGAGGAATATTGCCAGAAGCAGGGTCAATAAACGGAAGTGGTACATTTTGATAGTGAATGGAAAAGCTAAACGCAAACTGAAGTTTGCGCTGCAACTAATCAGATTTCAGGATTTTTCAGCACCGCAATAAACGGAAGGTTGCGATAACGTTCGGCGAAGTCCAAACCATAGCCCACCACGAAATGATCGGGAATTTGGAAACCCAGATAATCAATCTCGACCGGACGTTCGCGTCTTTCGTGCTTATCCAACAACGCCGCCAGTTTTACACTCGTCGCGCCGCGCGACTGCAGGTTCGCCATCAGATAGTGCAGGGTCAGACCGGTATCCACGATGTCTTCAACCACCAGGATGTGTCGCCCTTCGATCGGCACATCCAAATCTTTCATGATGCGCACCTCGCCCGACGTGCGGGTCGATGAGCCGTAACTCGAGATGGCCATGAATTCGATGCTCAACCTGGCATCGATCTCGCGCAGCAGGTCGCTGAGAAAAAAGCAGGCGCCCTTGAGCACGCCAATCAATAATGGGTTGAGGCCGGCGTAGTCCTGCGTAATTTGTGCGCCCAGCTGCTTGATACGCGCTTCAATTGTTTCGCGCGAAAACAAAATCTCAAGATTCGGATTGGAAAATTCGGAAGCGATTTGAGCGGAAGGTGTGGCCAAGTCAGTCATCTCCTGTAATGTTGCAAAGAGAAATCGGTCTGAGAAAAACTCGTTTGCCTATCTGGCTTGTGGTGCGACATACTATTGAAGCTCTCCATACAGGTCAATCAAGCCTCGAACGTTTGTTGTTATTTTTTTCGCTGAAGAATCGAACGTGAAGAAGATTCAAGCCACGTTAATATTCCTGATTTTGTCTTTGGCGTGCAGCGTGGCGGCGCAGGCGCAGGCCGCCAAACCTGCGCCCACGCCCGCGGACATTCATGCACGAGTTACTGAAATTACTGTTGACGCAAGCATCGCTGATGACCCGGCGGTCGATAAGATGCTTGAAGTTTATGCGCCCAAGGTCCGCGCGCTGGACGTCGTCATCGGCAAATTAAAAGGCGAGCTGCGCAAAGGCGGCATCGGCGCCGGCTCGCTGGGAAACTTTGTGAGCGACGGGCTGCGTGAACAAGCGAGTCGCAAACTCGGCAAGCCGGTGGTACTGGCGGTCACCAACGGTGGTGGGCTGCGGAAAAATTTGATTTCGGAAGGTGAGCTGCGCGAGCGAGATATTTTTGAGGTCCTGCCATTTGAAAACGCGCTGGTGTTGTTTGAGTTGAACGGCGCTCAAGTTCTCGATCTATTGCGTGTAGCCGTTTCTCATCGCGATGCTCAATCGGGCGCGCGCATCAAGTATCGCATCGGCGCGGACAAACAACCTGAACTTGAAACGGTCCGCTTGTTGATCGATGGACGGGAAAAGGAAATCGATCCAGCCGCCTACTACACCGTCGTTAGTATTGATTACCTTTTGCAGCGTACCTCGACGACACCGTCGGCAACCGAGGGCGATTATTCAGTCTTGAGATCCGCGCGGCGCATCGAGCCGCTTGGCTTGACGATGCGCGATGCCATGATCAATTACGTGAAGTCTGAAACGGCCGGCGGTCGAGAAATTCGCCCGCGTCTCGATGGCCGTTTCATTTTCGACAAAGGGAGCTCCCAGACGGCTGAACCACCACAATGATAAGCAGGCGCAAATTCTTACAAGCCACTATCGCCGGGGGCGCCGTCCTGGCGTTGCCGCAAACGCGCGCGAATTTGTTCTCGAGCACCATGTGGCCGTCGCTATCGTCCCCAGTTCTCGACCTGTCGTCGCGCGAAACGCTGATAACGATTCTGCACACGAACGATACGCACTCGCAGATCGATCCGCTGCCTGACTATGACAAACAATATGGCGGCAAGGGCGGCGTGGCTCGCCGCGCGACGCTCGTGAAACGCGTGCGTAAAGAAAACCCAAACACGTTGATGATCGACGCCGGCGATGTATTTCAGGGAACGCCCTATTTCAATTTTTACAAGGGCGAAGTCGAATACAAGGCGATGTCATTAATTGGTTACGACGTCGGCACGCTCGGCAACCATGATTTCGATAATGGCGTCGACGCACTGGTTGCGGCGATGAAGTTCGCGAATTTCGAATTCGTCTCAAGTAACTACGACCTCCGCGGCACGCCCTTAGAGAAACGCGTCAAGCGTTACACGGTTCGCACTTTTGGCGATGTTCGCGTGGGATTGTTTGGCATGGGTGTCAGTCCGGACAATTTGATAACGCCGGCCAATTTTAAAGGCATAAAGTATTTGGATCCTGTTGCTTCAGCCCGAGAAGTGGTGGGCATCCTGCGTCAACGCGAACGCTGCCAACTGGTCGTAGGGATGTCGCACCTCGGTTATTACGCGAATCCAAAGAACGGCGAGATCGGTGACACGCAAGTCGCGGAACAAGTCGACGGCATTGATTTCATTGCCAGCGGACACACCCACACCTTCATGCAAACACCGGTGCTTGCCAGAAACCCGTCCGGCAATAACACCATCGTATTTCAAGTCGGTAAGAGCGGAATCTACGTCGGTCGCGTCGACTTTAGAATGAAGAACGGTCGCGTGATAGCTGCTGCCGGACGCTTGTTGGATTTGCGAGAAGAATCCTGGTCGTAGAGTCAGTAGTCAGTTGTCAGTAGTCAGTTGCACGTCCCGCGATAAATCGACTGCCAACTGGAAACCAAACAACGGCCAACGCACCACGGACCACGGACAAGAAACAACGAACAATATCGTTATGGACGACACTGCCGCACGCGATCGCATTCGCGCACTCGTACGCGACGTGCTTGATAAAGCGTTGCCCGAAAACAACTCCTCTACCACATCCAGCCGTTTCATAGATACGGCACCCGCTCCTTCATCCGAAAAAGCTATCACCCGTGACGAATCTTCGAAAACCGTAATCACGGAAGACGACGTTCGTGATCTACCTGCCGGCAGTGTACTTCGCATCGCCGAAGGCGCCAGGCTTACGCCGCTGGCCAGCGACATCGTCAACGAAAAGCAAATTGAGATCACGCGTCGGATTCCCCGGCGCGGTTCAAGTGAAGCAAAACTGATTGCGGTTGGCGCTGATCACGGTGGCTTTAAGATGAAAGAAGAGTTAAGGGCCTTTCTGAATTCACTGGGCCATCAGGTCCATGACTTTGGCACGAACTCAGAAGATGCGGTTGACTATCCCGACTTTGCCTATGCAGTCGCAAAGAGTGTTGCTGACGGAATGACGGATGTTGGCATCGTGATCGACGGGGCCGGCGTAGGCAGCGCCATAACTGCGAACAAGGTTCCCGGGGTCCGCGCGGCCGCCTGCTACTCGGTGGAAGTCGCGCGCAACTCGCGCGAACACAACGGGGCGAATGTGTTGACGTTGGGCAGCAAGACTATCAACTCTGCGCAGATGCAAGGTATCGTGCGCGCCTGGTTGGGAACAGAACTCACTGAAGAGCGGCATCGGAAACGGGTCGCTAAAATCTCCGCGATCGAGCGTCAATTCGCTCAGTAGAACCCGCCGGTCCTAATTCATTGCCCGCCACGTGCGTGTTAGAATGGCCTTCGGCCTTACTGGCCGAGGTCCGGAGTTAACTCGATGCAAAATTCAACTAACGGCGACATGCAACTGCTGATCGAACAGATCACTGACGCCATTGTTGCGCGTCTCAACGGCGGCGACGGGCTCGAGCAGGCGCAGATGTGCGGTTGCACTTCCGAGTGTTTCAATCGCTGTCCGGAGCGTATGCACCGCATCGTTGACGCCGGTGCCGCGCGCATCGGTCTAGTGCTAGGCGAGACTTCATCCGCAGGTGATTGGGCCAGCCTGATCGATCACACCTTGCTTAAGCCTGAAGCTACCGATGAAGACATTCGAAAACTTTGCGAAGAAGCTGCGCGTTACCGATTCGCTTCAGTCTGTATAAACCCGACCTGGGTGCGCGCCGCCGCCTGCAACTTGCAGGGAAGCGGCATTCCGGTTTGTACCGTCATCGGCTTTCCTCTCGGCGCCACGTTGTCAGATGTTAAAGCTTACGAAGCGCGGCGTGCGATTCTTGACGGCGCTCGCGAAGTGGACATGGTGATCAATGTTGGAGCGTTGAAGAGCGGCGATGATTGTCTCGTCGAGCACGACATTCGCTCTGTCGTCGAGGTGGCCCACGAATACAATGTCACCTGCAAAGTAATTATAGAAACCGCATTATTGACGGATGACGAAAAAGTGCGCGCCTGCCGCGCCGCAAAGAATGCCGGCGCTGACTTTGTGAAGACCTCGACCGGTTTTTCAAAAGGCGGCGCCACGGTCGCCGATATCGCATTGATGCGTCGCACAGTTGGCGCAGACCTCGGCGTAAAAGCTTCAGGCGGCGTGAAAGGTTTGGAGGATGCGCGCGCCATGGTCGAAGCGGGCGCCACGCGGATTGGCGCCAGCGTCGGCGTCAAAATTGCCCAGGAAGCTGCGGGCGTTAAATCAAACGGCACCGCTGCGCTCGCCTATTAAGATCCTCGTTTTTTCAGACTTCTAAGGAAATTCTTTTCTAGCTGGCGCCTGATCAGCACCGACGCGACCGGTTTCAATGTCGGCTTTGAAATAGTTCTCACCGCGGATCGGTGTGCCAAACATGCGGCGAAGCATCGCGATCTGACCGACGTGCGTTAGGGCATCCGCAATTGGTCCCTGGAAAAGTTTTTCCTCGGTCACAGCCAAAAGTTCAGGCGACGCGAGGTACTCATCAAACGCAGCGAGTGAACTAAAGAACCTTTTGCTCCCGTCTTTCCATTGCTGTGGTTTTGAATCGGACCACACCTGCTTTCCGCGCGCCATCGAAAGTCCCCAATCAAGTAAATCGCCAAGGTGGGCCAGTATTTCGGCGGGCATTCTGGTCGTCTCGGAGGCGCGATAGTCTGCAAAATCGTTCGGCACATCGCGCAGGACTTTACCGCCGCGGTACGCCAAAGTCGCCAGACAATGTCGCAACATCTGCCTTTTCGTATCCATGACTCTACCTCTGTCCGAAAATGTTGGGCACTTACTTTATTCCTCTAACTTCATGCTATCAAACTTGAAACGCTTCCAAGTTCCGTCTATGCTCGGTTTCGTTCTTCCAACACAATCGAATTAAGCGCAAATGGCTGACCGTAGAAATCTACTTGCAGTAATTCTTGGTGGCGGCGCGGGTACGCGCCTGTTTCCGCTCACCCAGCAACGTTCAAAACCAGCGGTGCCGCTGGGCGGAAAGTACCGCCTAGTCGATGTGCCGATCTCGAACTGCATCAATTCTGATGTAATTCGCATCTTCGTTTTGACGCAATACAACTCCGCGTCGCTCAATCGCCATATCGCGCAGACTTATCGCTTTTCAACTTTTGCTGATGCCTTTGTAGAAATTTTGGCCGCCGAACAAACGCCGGAAAGTGGTCAATGGTTTCAGGGAACGGCCGACGCCGTGCGCCAGGTCTTGCCGCACATTCGCGACTGGCGCATCGATACGCTGTTGATTCTGTCTGGCGATCATTTGTACCGGATGGATTATCGCGATTTCCTAAAGCGCCACTATGAAACTGACGCGGACATTACCATTTCCGTAATTCCAATCGCGCCCGATTCGGCCAGTGAATTTGGTCTGCTGAAAACCGATGCCAATGGCCGGATCGTCGAATTCAGCGAGAAGCCAAAAGGCGATGCGTTGGAATCGATGCGTGTCGATGCGGCAACCCTGGGTCTGAACGCGAACGATGCTGCCGCGCGTCCGTATCTCGCGTCGATGGGCATTTACGTTTTCAAATACGAGCGATTAGAGCAACTGCTTGCCGAAGATATGCGCCACGTCGATTTTGGACGTGAAGTTATTCCGGGCGCGATCAGCCGTTACAACGTTCAGGGATTTTTGTTCGACGGATACTGGGAAGACATCGGAACGATCGCCGCCTTCTATAAAGCAAACCTGGATATGACCGCAGCCATTCCACCGTTCAATCTTTTCGACGCGGAGGCGCCGTTGTTGTCGCGCGCTAGATATCTGCCGCCGTCGAAGTTTGATAACTGTGAAATCAAGGATTCAATTTTCAGTGACGGCTGCATCATTAACGGCGCTACCATTAATCGTTCGGTTATCGGATTACGCAGTCGTATCGACGCCGGCGCACAGTTGGACAGCGCCTATATGATGGGTGCTGACTTCTATCAAACTCTGGAAGAGATGGCTGAAGATATTGATAAAGGCGTGCCGCGAATTGGGGTTGGAGCGAACACGGTGATTACGCGGGCAATCATCGATAAGAATGCGCGCATCGGCAGCGGAGTTAAGTTGATAAATGAAGCGCGCGCGATGGAAGCGGATGGGCCAGACGGCTCATACTTTATTCGCGACGGCATCATCATCGTTCCAAAAAACGCTGTGATAAAAGACGGCACCGTTGTCTAAAACCGGGCAGGCAATATGGCGCGAGGTTGGGAAAGTAAATCGGTCGAGGCGCAGATCGAAGAAGGGGAGCGCTCAAGCGAACCAGAGCGCAGCCGCAAGTCGAACCTGTCACTCGAAGCTCAACAGCAATTGGAGTCTCTACGGCTGGCTCGCTCGCGGACCGAGGACCAGTTATCACGCGCGGTTCACCCGGCTCATCGCCAAACATTGATGAAGGCGCTGCAATCAATTGAGAAACAGGTTGAAGTAATTCAGCTCAACGCAGCCAATTCGTCAGAGCAACAACTTCCTTAAAGTAAAACATTAGCTGCGTCGAAGGTTGGTTCAAGTTATGCCCGTAAAATCTGCGACGCGCGACTATCATCCCGCCCGGGTCGAGCGCTCAACGTCACCTGCCCCAAAGTCCCGTAAGCCTGCGAAAAAGAGGTTGGTGCTGCCGAAGACCGATGGAGGTGTCGACCTCGACGTTGGCGGCCGCATCGTGAAACTCACCAATCTCGGCAAGCTGTTTTGGCCGGAGTTGAAAATTACTAAACGCGATCTGTTGCAGTACTACGCGGACGTTTCCGAATACCTTTTGCCTCACATCATTGATCGGGCAATGGTGATGAAACGTTATCCGAACGGCGCGGCCGGCGACTTCTTTTTCATGAAGCGAACGCCAAAACCGCATCCCGACTGGTTGGAAATATGTCACATCGAACATTCGTCGGGAAACGTGATTGACTTTCCAATGATTCAGGATCTCGCGGCCCTGATGTGGGTTATCAATCTTGGGTGCATCGACTTGAACCAATGGTATGCACGCTGTGACGATGTGGATCGCCCCGATTATTTGCACTTTGATCTCGACCCGGTGCCGGGCGCCAATTTCGGAAAGGTGATTGAAACGGCGCTGTTGCTGCGGCAGGCGTTGGAGTCTCTAAAGATGCCTTGTCTCGCCAAGACGACGGGATCCAAGGGAATTCACATCTACGTTCCGATCCAACGAGGGCCGACGCAGAAGCAGGTCTGGAAATTTGCGAAAGAGTTTTCACACGCGATCGCTGCGCAAGCGCCGAAGTTAATCACCGCGGTTTACATCGTTTCAAAGCGGCCGAAGGGAAGAGTGCTGGTCGACTACAACCAGAACGCCTGGGGCCGCACGCTGGCATCCATCTATTCGATTCGCCCGCGACCAAGCGCGACGGTGTCGACGCCGGTCACGTGGGAAGAGTTGGAGCGCGGAGTCATGATCGAGGATTTTAGAATAGACAACGTGCCGGCGCGGTTACGTAAAGTTGGGGACCTCTGGCAACCGCTGCTGGCGAAGCGTGGCCGTTTCAAACTTGAAGCATATCTTTAGCTGGAACTGTAGTGGCACAGACTTCAGTCCGTGAAGTGGCCCAGACTTTAGTCTGTGTGAAGGGGCGCAGACTTCAGTCTGCGTGAAGTGTCACAGGCGTTTATCGAGGTCAACAATTGACCAGGAGCAAGCGGTAATTCGCGCGGTCGAACTCACTGTCACCGAATGTTGATACACAAACACAGACTGAAGTCCTTGCCACTTTGAAATGCGTGCTACTAACGTAATTTGTTAAGGGTCGGCAAGCAGACACTTCAGCCAACGCATTAGCCAATGGCCAGGCGCAGAAGAACAAAGACAACACCTGAAGGGCCTCTACAAATTTGGACGGTAGGTCACTCGACACGTTCATCCGAAGAGTTCAACCAAATTCTCATCGCCAATAACATTCAGGCGCTTGTCGACGTGCGCACCTTTCCCGGCTCGCGACGGTACCCGCAATTCAACAAAGCTGCATTGGCGGATTCGCTCAAGCAAAACCGCATTCAATACTTTCACATGCCCGACCTCGGCGGGAGGCGCACGGCCAAAAAGGATTCAAAGAATACCGCGTGGAAGAATGCCAGCTTTCGCGGCTACGCGGATCACATGGAGAGCGCTGAGTTTCAGAAGGGCATTAAGCGTTTGCTGGAAATTGCTGCGGAACAACGAACGGCCGTCATGTGCGCGGAAGCAGTTTGGTGGCGCTGTCA
>DATENN010000380.1:0-6312 GCA_035275045.1 Pyrinomonadaceae bacterium | reverse complement strand
GGTCGGATCCCCTTTGCGCTGTAGCGAACTCTTGGCAGAAATGGTTCGGCGAGGCATGGTTCTCGAACTGCTTTCGAAAACGAAGGCCTCGCCGGAGTACTTAGGGGGCGGTTGGCTTCTTAAGTTGCGCCGATTATGTTTTTAGGCAGGCTGGCTTTCTGCGACACGTGCGGCGTCACGGGCACTGAGACGGTCGAACGAATCTCTTTCCAGTGGATCGAGATGTCGGCCAACATAACTGACAGCGCCAAACATCCCCAAATCACTGCCTGCACGATCTCGATACCTTGCGCTTCCCAGCCGGTGATTCCCAGGAAAAAGCGGCCACCGATAAAGACGAGCGCGATCGCATAACTGCGCGTGGCCCATTGGCGATGCAGCGCAATCTTTCGCTTGTAAGCGAACCAGCCAGCCAAGGTGGTGGCCGTGATAAGCATTGCCGCGTCTACCAGGCCGAGCACGGTGAATGAACGCGGCGCACCAAAACGCTCCTGGAAATATTGGATGTACGCGCCGAGTGGCGCCAATCCGAACGCGCCCATGACGTACATCCGTCCCATCACGCGGTGCGCGCGAGTGAATCGCTCGCGAAGCCGGTTGGAAAATTGGAAAGGCGCAAACAATAAAACGATGGCGCCGAAGATGCCGTGGGGCAACAGCCACCATTTGAACGGGGCAAAGTGTTGCCATGCCGGATGCGAAGAATCGGCCAGAAACCGTTCATTGTGGTACATCACGTAGGTTGTGGCGACGGCAATCAGTGAAAAGGTAACGTATTTTGCGTTGAGCTTCATGTCAGGTTCCTCCTCGCCTCTATCAACTAACGCGCAGTCCGAGGGCAATGAGGACCACCGAAAGTTTTGGTTGGAAGGGCGATTTTTTCGGAGGTTCAAAGGTTGGAGTCCGCCCGCGCGGACAGCAGCTCGCCCAAAAGGATGATTTTCCGCAAAATCATCCGAAAGTATGACGACACAAAGCTCTTAATCGCGTATCTTCGGCGGCGTTCCGCGACAAAAATTGCTCTCGATCTTCTTTAAGGAGATAGCGAATGAAAAAGATTGTACTCACCTTCGGATTGATCAGCGGGCTAATCGGCGCCGCAATGTTTGTAGCCACGCTGCCGTTTCACGATCAAATTGGTTTCGACAAGGGCATATTCGTTGGCTATACGACGATGGTGATCGCCTTTATGTTGGTCTTCTTCGGTATACGGTCTTACCGGGAAAATGTCGGCAACGGCGAAATCTCGTTTGGCCGCGCATTCGCCGTCGGCATTTTGATCACGGTTGTGTCGTGCCTGTGCTATGTGGTGACGTGGGAAATCATCTATTTCAAGTTCATGCCCGACTTCATGGACAAGTACGCGAATTACGTGATTGCGAAGGAGCGCGCGGCCGGCGCCAGCCAACAGCTAATCGACGCGAAACTGCAAGAAATGAAGAATTTTAAAGCCATGTACGACAATCCATTCTTCAACGCCGCCATTACTTTTACCGAACCGTTTCCAGTCGGATTCCTCATTACCCTGGTGTCTGCTCTGATTTTGCGAAGACGGAAGAAACCGGAGTTAGCCGCGACGTAAACATAGGATCATCACGGCAAGGAACTGACGACTGACAGGCTACGTTTTTAAGGAATCAAACCAAGTTCCTTGCCGCGCTGAACCGCCTGGGTTCGGCGCCGGGCGCTTAGCTTGTCGAACAGCCGGCTTGAATGAGTCTTGACCGTGTTCTCGCTCACAAAAAGTTTCTCTGCAATCTCTCGATTACTAAAACCGCCCGCAATGAGCCCGAGTATTTCGAGTTCCCGTTTGGTGATGGCGAGCTCCTGAAGATGCTGCTCGTTCAAAGCAAAAGGCGTTGCCGGAATTCGAACTTCTTTCTCAATTACGCGTTCCCTTTCGATGACGATCTGCTCTTTGCGTGTAATCTTGAGGCCCAGCCAAATGCCGGCTGCCGCAAACACCAGCGCGATCAATCCACCATAGATCTCGATTGAGTGCTCGAGCACGATGAAGCGGTAGTCGATGATCTTGAGTGTCGCAATCAGTAGCCCACCACAGAGGCCATAGACAAGAATCTGTTTCTTCATCGAGTCGATTTGGACAAGTAAAACGGTAATTGGATTTAGCAGACTATATCCGACATCGTAATGGTGCCATCGGATGACCAGAGCTCGCTTGTATCTGCCCTGCAGTTGCGATCGAACTACTGCGGCGAATGGATGTAAAGAGGTTCGAGCATCATCCGTCGATTGATGATCGTGCGCTATTAACGTTTCGTCGTTGCGGATTTTCGAAGAAGTTTATACTCACCAGGTCGAGCCGACAAGATTGTTTGAGCGTGACCGGTGGAGTTGGCCAAGCCGTGGCAGGTCGTACTATTGATCAGGGGCAGGTGGCGGCTTTCAATCTTCGCGCATATTGCGGAAGGTGATGGAGTAGCGCAATGACTCGACCCGCAGAATGCTATGTTGCCATTCCAGACGAGCCGGTCCGGTTAAGTGATAAGCAGAGCGCGGTTCGGCTAGAACATTGACACGCTGCCAATTGCGTTTCGATTTTGAAGCGGAACTGCCACTTGCCTTCGTCATCCTGCCGTCGTTTTCTTCTCTTCTAAATCTCAGGATGCACGAAGTAAGCAACGAAACTCCCACGACCTGGCCGAAGACGGCCTTATCGCGATGCCAGCCGATGCCGGCGCCGGGAGAATACTCCGTAACCAACACATGTTGCATCGCCGCAGGTTCCAACCCGGCGAAAGCGGCTGCTGTTGCGCGCAATGGCAACAAAAACTCTGGAATGTCATCGGCCTTTTGCAGTCGTTGGCCCGAGAAATCGTAGCGCCAACCAAAGGACACCACACGGCGTTTGCCCTTGTAGCCGTGAAAATCGAACTCTCTAAACGGGAATTCGCGAATTCTCTCGATCAAACCACGCTCTTCGGACGTATCAATTAATGAGTTCCGATAACGAAATCCTTCGAGAGTTTGCGCCAGCTCAACGTTCGCCGCGTCTGCGAAAAATGGAAATTTCAATGTCATGACTCAACACGATTCAATCATAAAGTGGTAGCCACGTGAAAAGCATCCAGCCCCGGATACCGCGCCATACAATATTTTTCGTCTGCATGCGTCTTCAAACTGGATGGATGAGCTGTCTCGCAGGTACGCGATGAACGAGCAAGACCGCAAACTCTCCGCCATCGTTGCGGCAGAGCGCTCTCGGCTAAGTAATTTCATACGCCGGCGTGTGGCCGATCCGCGCGACGTGGAAGACATCGTACAAGAAGTGTTTTTTGAGTTGGTGGAAGCTAATCGGCTGTTGATGCCGATCGATCATGTGACCGGCTGGTTGTATCGCGTTGCTCGCAATCGCATAACGGACTTATTTCGCAAACGTAAGACGATTGCCTTCGCGGATGCGGGAGATGATGACGAGGATGAGTCGTTGGGACTCGAAGAACTGTTGCCTTCTCGTGATGCGGGTCCGGACGCAATCTATCTGCGGCGCGCCCTGCTTGATGAATTGGAAACCGCATTGGCTGAGTTACCTGAGGCCCAACGGGAAGTCTTTGTCGCTCATGAAATCGAAGGACGAAGTTTTCGAGAGCTGTCCGAGGAACAGAATGTAAACATCAACACCCTATTGGCGCGCAAGCGCTATGCGGTATTGCATCTGCGGAATCGGCTGCAAGGTATTTACGGTGAGCTTAAGAAGAAGTGAGGAGAACAAATGAATAAGCGAAGGAAGAAATTACTGTGGATCGCGCCGCTCGCCTTAATCGGCATGATCGTTTTTATCGCGATCGGCGGCACTGTGGTTATGCTTTTGTGGAACTGGTTGGCGCCTGCACTATTCGGCCTAAGACAGATCGGTTTGTGGCAAGCGATTGGGTTGCTGGCGATCTGTCGCATCTTGTTTGGTGGCTTTGGCGGTGGTTGTCATCGGCGGTCTCACCGGCGCAGACCGGAAGGTTGGGACCGGATGACACCCGAAGAGCGAGAGCGCTTTCGACAAGGTGGCGAGCGCAGCGCGCAGACAAGACCGTTAGGCGACCCCGGGACCGAACCGGTTCGTTAAAGTCTTAAGGACTGAACTGCCGGGCCGAGTAATCGTGTTGCCGACTTGTTGGCCTGAAAATGTGACAACCGCGAATCAGCGAGCGCCGATCGAAGGAGGCCTTATGCAACTTTCCTGACGATGCGCTTACCCCTAAAACCCTTGGATCTATTGGCCCTTTCCTTGACACTGTTTAACCGCGACTGTTACATTACGCGGTCTTTTTGCCATCTCGATTTATCCCAAGTGTTTGCAAAGGAGTTTGCTTGAGTACTGAATCAGGTTTCCTGTTTACCTCGGAGTCCGTCACTGAAGGCCATCCAGATAAGATTTCCGATGCCATATCCGACGCCGTCCTCGACGCCGCGTTAACTGAAGATCCAAAAGCTCGCGTTGCCTGTGAAACGCTGGTGACCACTGGTTTAGTGGTTATTGCCGGCGAAATCACGACCGAAGCTCGCATTGACTATAGCCGCGTCGCGCGCGATGCCATCAAAGAAATTGGTTACACGCGCGCCAAGTACGGATTCGATTCCGAAACCTGCAGCGTGCTTTCCGCGATCGACCGCCAGTCGCCCGACATCGCCATGGGCGTTGATACTGGAGGCGCGGGCGATCAGGGCTTGATGTTCGGCTTTGCCTGTAACGAAACACCGGAGTTGATGCCGTTGCCGATTCAGTTAGCGCACATGCTTGCGAAAAGACTTTCCGAAGTTCGCAAGTCAGGCGAGCTTCCATACCTTCGCCCCGACGGAAAATCTCAGGTAACAATTGAATATCGCGATGGCCGGCCGTTTCGCGTCGAAGCTGCCGTTATCTCGTCACAGCACAGCCCTGATGTTTCGAACGAGCAATTGCGTTCGGAGATTATGGAGCAGGTGATCAAGCACACCGTGCCTGGTGAATTGCTCGACAGCGATACCAAATATCACATCAATCCGACCGGCCGGTTTGTGACCGGTGGTCCACAAGGTGACGCAGGTTTGACCGGTCGAAAGATCATCGTTGACACATACGGCGGTTACGCACCGCACGGTGGAGGCGCCTTCTCAGGCAAGGATCCAACGAAGGTTGATCGCTCCGCAGCTTACATGGCGCGGTATGTCGCGAAGAACATCGTGGCTGCCGGTCTCGCCGAACGTTGCCAGGTGCAACTTGCCTATGCGATCGGCGTCGCCGATCCGGTATCGGTTAACGTCGAGACCGCGGGCACCGGACGGATTTCTGAAAACGCGCTCGCAAAGCTGGTACGCGAACACTTTGAATTGACGCCGCGCGGTATCATTGATTCGCTGGATCTGCGCCGGCCGATTTATCGGGCCACCGCTGCTTACGGCCACTTCGGGCGCGACGGTTTCAGCTGGGAGAAAACCGACAAAGCAGAAGCGTTGCGCACAGCCGCCGGCATCTAACAGTTTTCAATATTCAATCATAAAAAAGGAACGCGATAATGAGTGCTACACGCTCGGTAGAGTTTGACGTTAAGGACATTGGCTTAGCCAAACAGGGCAAGCAAAGAATTGAATGGGCAGAGCGAGAAATGCCGGTGCTGCGATTGATTCGCGAGCGTTTTGGCGAAGAAAGGCCGTTGAAAGGCGTCAGGTTAGTCGCTTGCGCTCACATCACAACCGAGACGGCCAATCTCGCGCGTGCGCTTCAGGCCGGCGGCGCTGAAGCAGTTTTGATCGCTTCAAATCCTCTTTCGACTCAGGACGATGTGGCTGCTTCGCTCGTGTCGGATTGGGGCATTCCGGTTTACGCTATCAAAGGCGAGTCGACGGAAACATACAACCGCCACGTTCGCACTGCACTCGATTTTCATCCTGACATAATCATCGACGATGGTTCAGACGTCGTCGCTACGCTGTTGAAAGAGCGCGGCGATCAAGTTAAAGAACTGATCGGATCTACCGAAGAAACCACCACCGGAATTCAGCGTTTGAAAGCGATGGAAACGGCGGGTGTACTCACCTTTCCGACGATTGCCGTTAATAATGCGCAGACGAAGCACTTTTTTGACAATCGTTATGGGACGGGTCAATCAACTCTGGACGGCATCATTCGCGCGACGAACATTCTGTTAGCTGGCCGCAACCTGGTGGTGATTGGCTATGGCTGGTGCGGCAAAGGCGTGGCGTTGCGCGCGCGCGGAATGGGTGCCAATGTAATCGTTACCGAAGTGGACGCCATCAAGGCAGTCGAAGCTGTGATGGACGGTTTTCGCGTCATGCCAATTGCAGACGCTGCGTCGC
>DATENN010000379.1:0-3035 GCA_035275045.1 Pyrinomonadaceae bacterium | reverse complement strand
TGCCGGCACTTTTCGGCGCCGTACTTTGACTCGTCACTCGAGCGCGTGTCGCAGTTGCTGGGTCAGAACCGCTGTCCGATTTGAGGGTACTTGCTTTCGGTGTGTTGACGGCGGAAATCGATGGGTTTACCTGAGCACTGACCGCAATGGCACTCAAAAACAAGACGGGCAGGGCTGGTAGAATCTGTTTTTTCATATTTCTCCCGATGGATCGAATTGTCGTCCTGGGCGGGCAATGCCCAGAAACGTTGTCCGGGTTCAGTAAACGCTCAAAAAGCGGCAGTTTTTGAAAATGAGAAGGAAAACGACGGGCGAACTAGTCGAGTTGATGGACTTGAGGTAAAGCTTCTGGAGGAAATAAAGTCGGCCAGTGGCTGGCCAATTCGTGGTGAACGAGGTTTTCTACCTCATCCGCGCTGCCACAGTTTAGGCATTTCTTAACAATCGAGCAAGCACTCTCTTGGTCAATTTCGGTAATTACGCGACGAATGCGCGGCATCGCCGCCGGCGTCATGCTTAAGTCAGTAGCGCCCAGTCCGATTAACAAGACGACGTAGGCGGGGGTTGAAGCCATTTCCCCGCAAACAATCGCCGGAATTGTGCGTTCTCGCGCGGCTTTCAGACTCTTGTCGATGCCGGATAATACCGCTGGATGCAAAGTGCGAAACCAATCGGCGACCTCGTCGTTCCCGCGATCCACGGCCAGGGTGTATTGAACGAGGTCATTCGTGCCAAGCTCGAAAAAATCTGAGACAGCAGCGATTTTTTCAGCGATCGTGACGGCCGCAGGAACTTCGATCATTGCGCCGAGCTCGACGTCGCCGACTGCGTTGCCGGCTGCGGTAAGTGCGGCGCTTTCTTCCTGAAGCATTTTGCGCGCGCGCTTGATTTCGCTGACATCGCTCACCATTGGCAAAACGATTTTCAGGTTTCCTTTCGTCGCCGCCAGCAGGATTGCGCGCAACTGCGTTCGCATTATGTTGTCGTTGCGCAAGCCAAACCGAATTGCCCGCAGTCCCAACGCCGGGTTCTTTTCCTGCTCGCGTACATGGACCCGAGAGGTTTCACCGCCTAGATCAAACAAGCGAATGATCGCCCCGTCATTACCAGCGACGTTTGCCACTTGTTCGTAGGCTGTACGCTGCTCCGCTTCTGAGATCGCCAAACCGCCGCGCGCTAAAAGAAATTCGGAACGATAAAGGCCGATGCCTTTCGCGCCAAATTCCTTTACGCCGCCAAATTCTTCCGGCAACTCTACGTTCGCGCGTAAACGAATCTCAGTTCCATCTTTCGTGCGCAGGGAACCAGATTCGATAGTGGGTACTTGTTTTGAGCGCCTCGTATTCGTTTGCTCGCGGTAGGCAGCGAGAGTTTCGTCCGAAGGATTGAGAATCACCTGATCGTGTGTCGCGTCCACAATTATTTTGTCACCAGTATTCGCGCGCTGGTAAAAAATTTTAAGCCCGACGACCGCGGGCAAGCCTAATCCGCGCGCAAGTATCGCGGTGTGCGAAGTCCAACCACCGGTATCAGTCACTAATGCGGTGGCGCGGCCCAGATCCAATTCGGCTAGAGCCGACGGCAACAAATCGCGCGAAACGATCACCGAGTGTTCGGCGATGATGAGCTCCGCAGCTTCTGGCTTTCCTAACGCCAGCAGCAGCCGTTGCATTACATCTTCGACGTCGGCTGCACGTTCACGCAGATACTCATCCTTGATTGTCGCGTACTGTGCCGCCAGCCGATCGCCGACAACTTTGACTGCCCATTGAGCGTTGACGCGTTCAGCGGCGATGTATTCGGTGATGCTTCCGATCAGTTTCTCGTCCTGAAGCAGCATGAGATGGGCATCGAATATATATGCGTGCTCTTTCCCCAGGCGCTGTTGTGCTTGATCGCGAATTTTCCTGAGTTGTTGAGCGGCCAAGGCCGCGCCCTTCAAGAATCGTTGCCGTTCGCGCTGTAAATCGGCCTCGTCGATTGTCCAACGAGAAATCGCATGAGCCCCGTCCTGCATGCGCAGCACTCGGCCTAGTACAATTCCGTCTGACACGCCAAGGCCACGGCAGCGGATCTCTTCGGTGCTCTCGGTGAAGGAAGTTGCGGTGTTTTCTCTTTCGCCGAAATTATCAGCAAAAAGATTTTCGAGTGCGGACAGGGCGGCCTCTTCATCGTCGCCGCTGGCCCTGGCGATAATTGCGGTTCCGGCCGATGCCGCCAACATTAGAACGCTGAGAATCGATTTTGCGTCGGCAGTTGGACCACCATCGAGTTTGCACAAGTCAATATCACTGTGAAACCCGCTGGCCACGCGCACGAGGTTCGCTGCGGCACGCGCATGCAAGCCCAGCCGTCCCTGAACCAAAAGTTTACGCTCGACCATTGCGCAGGTTCGTTGACACTAACCTTTTTCGGAGGGTGTGAGCAGATCGCCGGCCAAATAGATTCCCTGTCGCCCTAATTCAGAAACACGACGCGCGGTCTCGACCAGCGAGCCATTGCCGTCATGACTCGCGAGTTTGATAACCATCGGTAAATTTACGCCGGTAACAACCTCAACGTTCCCATCCTCGAGGAACATTGATGCGATGTTTGTGGGCGTGCCGCCAAACATATCGGTCAGCAATAAAACGCCGGCTCCCTGTGATACGCGTGTTATTGCGCGCTGCACTTCGTCACGAGCGGCGTCCACATCGTCATGCCAACCGATCGACACAGCGGTGATAAACGATATCGGACCGATTATCATCTCTGCCGCCGCCAGCAATTCGCCGGCAAGATGACCATGCGTCACGATCACGCCGGCAACGCGCCGCGCGTTTTGTGCTTTTGTAGGTTGATCGGGTTTCGAACTCATACGTTTTCTATTGCCGGCTTTAACGGCGGCTCGACTTTTTCACGTCTCGATGCGCGATGCGAACGTCGAAACCTGACCGGCGCAGTCTGCGTCCGAGCGCGTTTGCCACCATCACCGAACGATGACGGCCGCCAGTACAGCCGATGCCGACCGTTACGTATGATTTGCCCTCGCGTTT
>DATENN010000378.1:0-4556 GCA_035275045.1 Pyrinomonadaceae bacterium | reverse complement strand
AATTCTCAGCACCTTCGCTCCGGGAAATAATTACGGCACCTTGAATGGCACGTCGATGTCAGCGCCACAGGTTTCGGGCGCTGCCGCACTGTTGTTGGCGCAGAATCCCAATCTGACTATGCAGCAATTGCGCAGCTTGCTGATGTTCAACGGCGACTTATTGCCGGCGCTGTCGGGTAAGACATTGACCGGACGACGGCTAAATGTCGGCAACAGTTTTACAGCGCTCGCAGAAAACGATGTTACGGCTCCGGGAACGGCAGTCAATTTTCATATCAATTCACAGAATGGCCGCGCGCTGAATGTTGGTTGGACCGCTTCAGGTGATGACGGTGCGGCCGGACAAGCTTCGCTTTATCAACTGTCGTTTACGGACGGCAGCAGTGGCGCGGTCATCAGCTTGAAGAACATTATTCCGGCTGCTTCCGGCGTAAGCCAGACGGTTGACGTCAAGATTCCCTACCGCCACACGAGCGGCACGTTAACCTTGCGAGAGTTCGACAACGTGGGAAACCAGGGCACGCCGGCGACGTCCTCGGTGACTATCAGCCAACTCGAAGGCGACCCATACATACCGCAACTGAGCAGCGCCTCGTCGCTTTCAACTGGTGGCACGGCATTGTCGCTGATTGGCGATGACAAACTTTATTCGGCGAGTCACGGCTCTGGTTTTTCTTTGCCGTTTTCGTTTCCGTTCTTTGGACAGAATTTCACCAGCGTGGATATTTCGACGAATGGCAGCCTCTATTTTTCAACGCCGCCAACGCGTTCGGGCGGAGACGCTGACGACGTGCCGAGTTCAGCCGTCGGGTTAAGCCAATTCAAAATGATCTCAGGACTGTGGGACGATCTGCGAACAGATGGACATGCCGGCGATGACGTTTACGTGGTCACCCCAGACGCGACGCGCGTTATATTCCGATGGCAGGGGGAGATATTCGGTGACGGAGGCGATCCGTCAACGCAACCGACCGTAAACTTCGAAATCGAGTTGCGCAGCAACGGCACAATCATCACTCGCTATGGCAACGGCAACACCAGCATCTTCCCAGTGGTGGGCATTGGTGGTGGCGAGCCGGAAGCATACGTAATTCCGACCCACACTTCTGAAACCACACCGATTAGCCTGACGAATGCGCAGACGGTGACGTTCACGCCGCGAGCTGCGTCGAACAACAGCAGCGTTCAATTCACGGCCGCGCAGTTCAACGGCAGCGAAGCGGCGGGGAATGTAACGGTAAACGTGACCCGTACGGGAGACACTTCAACGGCGGCTTCAGTGGATTACGTCACTGTCGATGGATCAGCGACGCAACGAGGCGACTACCTGTTCGCTTCCGGAAGACTCACGTTTGCTCCGGGAGAAACGAACAAGTCGATAACGATCCTGATCGTAGATGACGTTTATCAGGAGGGCACCGAAACCTTTAGCCTCTCGCTCAGTAATCCGATCGGAATGACTTTAGGAGCCACAAACGTCACCTCTGTCCCCATCGCTGACAACGATGCGACGGCGCCGACAACAAATCCGCTCGACAATGCTGATGCACGGTTCTTTGTACGTCAGCACTACATCGATTTCCTCAATCGTGAACCGGACCAGAGTGGTTTGGATTTCTGGAGTCATCAGATTAGCGATTGCACCACGCCGGCTTGCATCGACATTAGAAGAATCAACGTTTCGGCGGCCTTCTTCCTGTCGATCGAATTCCAACAGACCGGTTATTTGGTCGAGCGAATGTACAAGGTCGCTTACGGCGATGCGACGGGTACCTCAACGTTCAACGGATTTCACACGCTGCCCGTGCCAATCGTGCAATTCAATGAATTTCTGGTTGATAGTCAACAGATTGGGCGCGGCGTGGTGATTGGTCAACCGGGCGCCGATCAACTGCTGGAGAGCAATAAAGTTGCGTTCGCGAACGACTTCGTTACGCGTACTCGTTTTACTTCAGCGTACGCGGCGAGTCTAACCCCAGCCCAGTTTGTGGACGCTTTGTTCCTGCACGCGGGCGTCACGCCGACAGCTTCCGACCGAAACGCAGCCATTAACGAGTTTGGCGGTGCGGGGAATACTTCGGATACTGCCGCACGTGGCCGCGCGCTGCGACGAATCGCAGAAAACAACTTGCTGGACGAGGCGGAAAAGAATCGCGCCTTCGTCTTAATGCAATACTTTGGTTACCTGCGCCGCGATCCTAATTCCGGTCAGGATTCAGACCATACTGGTTATGACTTCTGGTTAACAAAGCTGCTTCAATTCAACGGCAACTTCGTTAATGCGGACATGGTGAAGTCGTTCATCGTTTCGTCCGAATACCGCGAACGATTTGGTCCAGGCTAGAAACGCGAAATTCTGGTCAAGCAATTTGGAAAGCAAAAAGGCTGGATTCATTACGAATCCAGCCTTTTCTCTTAATTCAAACTTCAGGCCAATTAGAAGCGGCCCAGGTACTCACCGGAAACCAGGAACGATCTCACCATCTGTGCGGCGTGAAAATCGCCACCGTGATTGTTCAATTTCTGCAACCAGAAATCAAAACCGGTATGATCGGAATCGGGTCCTGAGTTTGGATCGCGACGCAGGTAACCGAAGTATTGCATGAGCACAAATGCTCGGTTCTTCTCGGTCGTGTTCAAATCCTGATCTTCAGCAATCGCGCGAACGACTTGCGCGCGATTTTTTGCGCCGCCCGTCAAATCCGTAATCAATTGGGAACGTTCAGTGGACGACAAAGGATTGCCCGCGTTCGCGTTCAAAGCATCAACAAACTGTGTTGGCGTCAGGCTTGACGGGTAAAGGCTGGTAAAGCGGGAGCGCGAAACGAAGTCGTTGGCGAACGCTACCTTGTTCGACTCGAGCAGGGCTTCCCAACCGGCTTTCCCGACGATAACGCCGTTTCCAACTTGCAACGTATCAGGCAAAAATTCGCTGCGCTTGATTATCGGCACCTTCAAAGTATGCGTGCCGCCGAATGTTGAGGTGCCATCGACGTCGCCGTAAGCTACCTTATACATGCGCTCGACAAGAAAACCGGTCTCCTGAAATTCGATCGAAAGAAAGAACGCGCCGGAAGTATTATCGCGCTGGCCGGCAATGCAATTTGTATCGCCGTTGCACGACGTGATTTGCGCAGTCCAAAAATCAAAACCGCTCTGGTCTGGAAAGCGACTCAGAAAGTCAACATATTGCTGGTTGACGAAGAAATCCGCGTCGTTGATTGTGATCGGCGTATTAGTGCCGGGTCGCAGGCGCAGCGGCTTGACCTTCGTGTTGCCGTAGTAAAGATCCGACGGCAAATTGGGAACCTCGGTTACTATGCGCAATGTCGGCGCCTGTTGGGATTGTCCCAACGCATTCAAGGCAGCGAAGGCTGTAATCAGTAAAGCGACGGCAAATTTCATCTTAATACTCCGGGCGTAACAATTAATAATTCTGAGGAAAGGCCTCGAAATGAAGGGTTCGTCCAAACCTAAAACTTAGATGCACCGACAAGCGCTAAAGTCTAACCCGTGCCCGCAAACGCGTCAATCAAAGCCTGATTTTCGTAGTGTCCTGATTTGAATTCCTTTATGCAACCTCTGTGACTCTGCCTTTGTGGTAAAGAATTCTCCAGCAAAAATCACCACCGAGGCACAGAAGACACTGAGGACGCACAGAGTAAAAATGAAATTCGGGCACGATCCTCATTTGTAATGCAAACTGCACCAGTTTGCGGCGGTTGCATAGCCTGTGACATGGAGACGACTGCTGAGAAGGATGAAGCAAGGCGCGGGTTGCTTGTTGCACCTTAAATTCCTATGCACATTGGACTAGACGGTCTGCCGCTGACATCGCAAAGAACAGGCGTCGGACACTACACGTGGGAACTCGCCGTCGCCCTGGCAGAGCTTGCGCAAGAAAGTGAGATTGAGCTTCTTTATCCGTCGAATTATCCGCCGATCGCGAGTACTACTACCGAGGATCAGCACCCAAATCTGAGATTCACAAGCGTTAACGTTGGCCCTGTCGGCAGGCACTGGTGGTCCACCGGTTTGCCGGGATATTTGCGAAAAAACAAGTTCGATCTATTCCACGGGACGAATTATGACGTGCCGTTATGGCGCCGCTGCGCGACGGTACTGACCATCCACGATCTGTCGTTGATCCTGTTTCCGGAAACGCATCGCAAGCGCAGTGTCAGCCGCGCGCGCCGCCGCTTGCCATTAATGGCCAAAACAGCGGACGCGATTATCACTCCAAGCAAGAGTGTCAAGCAGGAAGTCTGCGAACATCTGAATGTCGCGGTTGGGAAAGTTTTTGTTGTTCCTGAAGCTGCGCGCGGTTCATTTCGATCAGTCGTCCCTGATGAAACTGAAGCAATACGAGCCCGCTTAAATTGCGGTGAAGAGTTTCTGCTCGCAGTCGGTACGATTGAGCCTCGTAAAAACTTGACAGTGCTATTAGACGCGTTCGAAGAACTAATGCAGGATCCGGCGCTCAAAGATTTGCGATTGGTAATCGCGGGCGGCAGGGGCTGGCTGACGAACCCGTTTTTCGAGAAACTTGCAGGGTC
>DATENN010000377.1:0-2597 GCA_035275045.1 Pyrinomonadaceae bacterium | reverse complement strand
GACGGAAGCCAACAAGATTTCCCCGGTCACGCTATCGCTAAAACGGAATCAGGTAATCGCTCGCGAAGGTGACACGGTGACGCCGGCAATGCTGTCTCAACTGGCGGCTTTGCGCAGCACCGGGCACGCCGGTCGTCCCTGGCATAATTTGATCGGCTTGATCCTGATTGTGATTGCCGTCTATTGGGCGGTTTGGAAATTCACTGAACATCGCAGTACGGCGTCGGCGATCTCGCTTTCAAAGTGGCGTGCGTTTGCTTTGGTTGGCTCGGCAATTGTGGTCGAAACGGCGCTGATGCGCGTGGGGTTTACATTTGGGGATGCGATCGCGAGCCGCATGACAACTGCGCCTTTCAACGATCCGATGATCTGGAATTTTACAATTCCGTTTGCCGCGGCCGCTTTGCTCGTCGTAATGCTGGTCGACACGCAACTCGCCTTTTTGACGGGAATCGTAACTGCTCTATTTGCCGGGCTGCTGGCGCCCACTGGTATTCAAAAAGCTATTTACGCAATGATTTCCTGCTCGGCTGCGATTTATGGCATCGGACGTTATCGGGAAAGACAATCAGTCACACTGGCAGGCTTATTCGTGGGCGCGGTCAACGCGTTCATGGCCCTTGCGCTTATTGCGTATGCGGAACAGCCGCTGACGCTCAATTCGTTTTTACTCGCGATCGGTTGCGGGTTTGGAGGCGGGCTGTTGACAGCCGTTTTTGCAGCCGGCGGATTGCCGATCAACGAATCGCTCTTTGGAATTCTTACCGACGTAAAATTGCTCGAGCTTTCGAATGCTGATCTGCCGGTGCTGGGCCAGCTGGCACTGCGCGCCCCTGGAACAAACCAGCATTCACACGCTGTGGGCCAACTGGCCGAGGACGCCTGTCGCGCAGTCGGCGCGAATCCTTTACTGGCGCGCATCGGCGCGCTTTATCACGACATCGGCAAGGTGGCGGCGCCGGAATACTTTGTCGAGAACCAGCAAGGCGACAACCCGCACGATCACATGAAGCCAACGCAGAGCGCGCGCATCATCACCAGCCATGTGACCTACGGAATGAAATTGGCGAAAGAAATCAACCTGCCTCAAAAGATTGCCGACTTTATTCCGCAGCATCATGGCACGCGCACCTTGCACTTCTTTTTGCGCAAGGCTGAAAGTCAGGCGAAACCCGGCGAAGTGATCGACGAAAAAGATTTTCGTTATCCTGGTCCAAAACCGCGATTCAAGGAAGCCGCGATTATGATGCTGGCTGATTCTTGTGAAGCCGCCGCGCGATCGTTGGCCCGTCCTGACCCTGAAAACATACGCATAATCGTGCTGAAGATTGTGGACGCAATCATTACCGACGGCCAGCTGGACGAGTGCGACCTCACCCTTCAGGAAATTACAACCATCCGCGAAGCGATCATTAGCGCGCTGACCGCGATCTACCATGCTCGCATTGATTATCCCGGCTTCAATCCGCCGAAAGCGACTGGACCACTCTCAGCGTTACCCGCAGCCGAATTCGACAGCGAAGAACGCGGAATCAGTTACAACCGTCCGTCTGAAATTCCGATCAATGAAGCCGGCGAAGTTGAGGATGAAGCCGTTTCGCGAAAGGTTGCTAAGCGCTAGGCGCGGAAAACATTTTCCGTATCTCATTTCCATTTCTTATCATTGCACGAACCAGAGTAAACATCAGTTCATAGACGAGTGCTGTACCAATAGCTAACTGATAAGTGTGCCTCGCTTTTGAAATGAAGATGAGGTGCACTTAGTCGCACGAGATGACTGCCGAGAAATGGAAATGAGAAATGGAAAATGTTTTTAGAATCGGCGTCTGAGCTTGGCGTAGGTTGTGGAAAGATCCTCGGGCAGCACTCTTGCGCCTGCGACGGTGGTCATGAAATTCGTATCGCCTGACCAACGCGGTAAAATGTGAAGATGCAAATGGTCGGCAATCCCAGCGCCCGCTGCGCCACCTAAATTCATTCCCAGGTTATAGCCATCGGCTTGGTAAACCTCCCGCAGTACCCGCTGCGCCACCTTTGCCAGGTCCATCAATTCATCAGTCACCTGCTTTGCCACCTCATGGAACTCGGCAATATGTTCATTAGGAATAATCAACATGTGGCCGCTGGTGTACGGGTAACGATTCAAGGCGATAAAACTGTGTTCCGCCCTTAGCACGACAAGATTCTGTTCGTCGTGCTCATTTTCGTCTCGCAGTTTGCAAAAAACACACACGGACGCGTCAGCGTTACCGGCAGAAGCGATGTATTCGGAACGCCAGGGACTCCAAAGCCTATCCACTTTTTGTCCTTTGATTAGAGAATGGGAGGCTGGCGCGTTTCGTCGCCAGTACGAGCGGGTGAACCTTCAGGCGCGCGCCCGGCGGCCGCATCAGGATCGTTAATCAATTCCTTGAGTTCCTTGCCAGGCTTGAAATACGGAACGCGCTTGGCGGGAATACTGACTGGATCGCCGGTTTTTGGATTGCGCCCGCGGCGCGCGCCACGTTCGCGCACGCGAAAACTTCCGAAACCTCGCAACTCGATCTTCTCACCCTGATTCAGCGTCTCGATAATACTTTCAAAAACAATTTCGACGA
>DATENN010000376.1:0-4411 GCA_035275045.1 Pyrinomonadaceae bacterium | reverse complement strand
TATCCCATTAGATCGCGCCGGCTCCGTGTATGAAGGTTCCGGTTTAGCAAGCACCCGCGCTTTGGTCGTCACATCCTTCCCACTGTAAACAAATTCAGGATCGCCAGGGGTCGATCGGCGCGAGAAAAAACGCAGGCCTTCGAGCTGACTCTGCCATGCCTCTTTATCCACCGTGTTTGGCGCCAACCGCAGGTAGGTCTCGAGGCTTTCTGCTGCTTCCGCCCAAACGGCTTTCCGATCGTCCGGAGACGCTGCCGGATCAGCAATCAATACATCTCGGGAAAAAGTTACCAGTGCCTGGCTTTTCAACAAATGGGCTGGAGCAAATTGCGGATCGAGATCAATTGCGGCTTGTGCTGCTTTAAGTCCTGCGTCTCGCTCACCTTTTCGAACATGGACCACGCCGACAACGTACAATGCTTCAACGTTCTTATCGTCAAGGCGCAAGGCTTCCTCGGCTTTGCGTTTAGCGTCCTCCAAATTATTGCGAAGCAAGAGAGCATAAGCGAACGCGGTCAGACCAGGCGCCCAATTCAGGTGCAAGGCATTCGCCGTTTCTAGTGCCTTCGAACCATCTTTCAACGACTTTGGATCTTTGAGTAATGCCAACCCCAGGTAATACCAGGCATCGGCGTTGTCCTTACTTTTCTTAACCGCTTTTTTGAGTTGTTTTACTGCATCGTGGTAGTTGTGAGCCTGGTACAGTTGCACGCCACTCGAGAATTCCGGTGAAGCATCAGTCGTTTGACCCAAACATGCGCTGACACAGGCGGCGATGAGGATGGCAGCGAGAATCGGAAATTTCATTTGAAGAGTTAATTCGTCACCCTACAGCAGCGCCGTGACACTTCTTGTATTTCTTGCCCGAACCGCATGGACACGGTTCGTTGCGCCCGACTTTTGGCTGGTCGCGCACAACAGTTTTGACTTTGCCGGCTTCTTCGCCCGCAGCCGCGGCGCCCTGGTTTGGTCCGGTGAAAGTCATAGAGGTTGAGCGCGCCGGGCGTCGCTGGCGAATAGTTTCCGGCGGCTGCTCGGCAACCACCTGCAAGTTGAACAGCGATCGGATCGTGCTGGTATCGATGCGATCGAGCATCTCCTGGAAGAGATCAAAACTTTGCTTCTTGTATTCGACCAGCGGATCCTTTTGCCCATAACCAACCAGGCCGATGCCCTGTTTAAGATGATCGAGTGAAAGCAGGTGGTCTTTCCATTGCGCGTCAATAATGTTGAGCATGATGATGCGCTCGTAAGTGCGCATCGCTTCCGGACCGATCTGCTGTTCCTTGTCGGCGTATTTGACCTTCAGTTTTTCCCAGATTTCATCGGCGACTTCGGGTGAGGTCATGTTTTGAATCTGAAGACGTTCTGCGTCAGCGTCAAAATCGTAGATGGTTTTGATTTGAAGTTTGTAATTCTCAATGTCCCAATCGTCAGGCGACACATCCGGATTCAGATACTGCTTGGTCAAGTCCGTTAGCAGATCATAGGCAACGCCGGCTTGCGGCGGATCACCCATGAGATACTCGCGCTGATCGGGCTCTTCCATCAGTTGCCGGCGTAAACCGTAAATTGTCTCGCGCTGCTTATTCATCACATCGTCGTATTCGAGCAAATGTTTGCGCGATTCAAAGTTTCGCCCTTCAACCGATTTCTGTGCCGACTCAATGCGCTTCGAAACCATTTTGGATTCGATAGCAACTCCTTGTTCCATTCCCAACCGCTGCATCAACGCTTTGACTTTGTCCCCAGCGAAGATGCGCATCAGATCGTCTTCGAGTGAGAGAAAGAATCGCGACGATCCAGGATCGCCCTGACGACCGGCACGCCCGCGCAACTGGTTATCGATGCGCCGCGATTCGTGACGCTCGGTTCCGAGAATGTGCAGGCCGCCAATGCCTACAACTTCATTATGCTCTGATTCAACTATGCGCTTGGCGCGCTCAAATGCCTGGTTCCATTCCTGGTCGCTGGCCTCATCGGGATCGACTTCTTCCTTCTTCAAAAATTCGCGCGCCATGAAATCAGGATTGCCGCCGAGCAAAATGTCAGTACCGCGACCCGCCATGTTGGTGGCGATGGTCACAGCGCCCTTGCGTCCTGCCTGGGCCACGATTTCAGCTTCTCGTTCGTGATACTTGGCGTTCAGAACGTTATGCGGCACTGCCTCACGCTGAAGGCGACGGGAAATCAGTTCTGAATTTTCCACTGAAACGGTACCGACCAGCGCGGGTTGACCACGGTCATGACAATCTTTGATCTCTTCGATGACCGCATCCCATTTTTCGGGAAGAGTCCGATAGATAACATCGGAAAAGTCTTTGCGCACCATCGGCATGTGCGTGGGAATGACAATGACGTCAAGCTTGTAAGTCGACTGAAATTCGGAAGCCTCGGTTTCCGCGGTACCGGTCATGCCGGAAAGTTTTTCGTAAAGACGAAAATAATTTTGCAGGGTAATCGTGGCAAGCGTCTGGTTTTCTTTCTCGATCTTGACGCCCTCTTTAGCCTCGACCGCCTGGTGCAAGCCATCAGACCAGCGGCGACCTTTCATCAAACGGCCGGTAAAGTCATCGACAATAATTACTTCGCCATCCTGGACCACGTACTGGTGATCCAACCGGTACAGCGTGTGGGCTTTCAATGCCTGCTCGACACAATGCAGCAGCTCCATGTTCGACGGATCGTAGAGATTACCCACGCCCAGCAATCGTTCCGCTTTATCGACACCTTCTTCGGTCAGCACCGCCGTGTGTTGCTTTTCATCGACTACATAGTCGCCGGTTTTTACGCCATCAACTTCTTCACCCTTCTTGAGCTGAGGAATAATTGCGTCGGCTTTGTAGTACTTGTCCGTTGCTTCGTCGGATGGGCCGGAAATAATGAGCGGAGTGCGCGCTTCGTCGATGAGGATCGAGTCAACTTCGTCGACGATTGCAAAGTAATGACCACGCTGCACGCAAGTCGCGAGATCAAACTTCATATTGTCGCGCAAGTAGTCGAAGCCGAATTCATTATTAGTGCCGTAGGTGATGTCGGCCGCGTAGGCAGTCTGCCGCTCAAAGTCGTCCATGTCGTTTTGAATACAACCGACTTCAAGTCCGAGAAAGCGATGAATCTGACCCATCCATTCGGCGTCGCGCGAAGCCAGGTAATCGTTGACCGTGATCACATGAACACCGCCGCGACCGGTTAGCGCATTCAAGTAAGCAGGCAAGGTGGCGACCAGCGTTTTTCCTTCACCGGTGCGCATCTCAGCGATTTTGCCCTGATGCAGCACGATGCCGCCGATCATCTGGACATCGAAATGGCGCATGCCGGTGGTGCGAACGCTGGCTTCTCTGACAATCGCAAACGCTTCGGGAAGGATTTCGTCGAGCACTTCCCGCTCACGACGTTTGCGCTCTTCAGGATCAGTTACGCCGGCGACCGCTTGCTGCACCATCTCTTTGAATTCCGCAGTGCGCTTGCGTAATTGGTCGTCTGAGAGTTTTTTGATCGCCGGCTCGAAATCGTTGATCTGCGCCACCAGAGGTTGAACGGACTTCAGGAAGCGTTGATTACTGCTGCCAAAAACTTTTGTAAGTAACTTGTCGACACTCATAGTTTGCTAAATTAACCAAATAAATAACGGGTTTTGCTGGTTCGTGATGATTTTAGTTGAGTGCAAAGAGGCGAGGCAAGCGAGCATTTCGCGGCTTCATGACGCTAGTTGTTTCTTAATCAAATCGACCACCGCCTGGCGTGGCATCGTGAAGTTAAAAACGATCTTTTTGCCGTTCGGTGATGCACTCGTGTTGCGCAACAAAATCTCTTCGTCTTTTCCGGCGCGCGACTCGGCGCCGATCATTAACGCCGCATTGAAACCTTTTGCCAAAACGCGAGCGCTGCTGTCTGATGATGCTTCAGATTCCACCGACGCCAACACGTCTGTCTCGCCTTGCTTGATGGTGAAAACTACCTTTGTGCCCGGATTGTCTTTATCGATCGGCTTCAGATATACCAGAAAACCGCTGTCGTTCAACGCCCCGATCATTCGTCCAAAAAGATCGATCAACTTTGGATCGCCTTCTTTCTTGGTGAACTTAGGGTCCTTAAGTTTTCCGTTTTCATCAAGCACTGCCTCGATAACTATCTCGAACGGTTTGTTTAGATCCAGTTCGCCGCTGTTCTTTAAGTTGTTTGCGTAGATCGCGAAATCCTTCAGCGCCTTCTTATTGATTTCATTTTCTTTCGGCAACTCGAGATTGTTTTGTTGAGCGGTTTTCTCTAGTTCCTTTTGCGCTTGCTCCGGCGTCAGTTTCGCAGGGCTCGCGGCAGGACTTGGACTGGATTGGGCGACGGTTGACGACGCGGGCGACGGAGCCGGTGAAGGAGAATTCGTAATGGACGGCGACGCAACCGGGGAAGC
>DATENN010000375.1:0-2706 GCA_035275045.1 Pyrinomonadaceae bacterium | reverse complement strand
CAGCCAGTTACTGAACGCCCTCGACTCCGCTTCGAAAGCCAACGAAGCAACAGCCGACGCTTATCAACTGCAACTGCAAGGCGGCGGCTCCATCGTCACCGAAGCCGAAAAAATTCCTTCAGCATTCGGGCGCCAACAATTCCTAATCAACTGCTGGCTCGAAAGCTTGTGTACCGCCGAAGCGCGCGTGCTCGGTTGGCTGTACAAAGAGTTCTACGGCCGTCCCTACGCGCCATAGTCATGTTCGGAAACGACTCCCTTCGCGCGCTCTTTCCCGTGACGCAGCGCGCAAATTACTTAAACCACGCGGCCGTTTCAGCGCCACCGTTGCCGACGATTCGAGCTATTCAGTCGTATCTCGCGGACGTGTCGCAAAATGGTTCGGCAAATTTTCGCCACTGGCTGGCCACGAAAGAAGAAACTCGCGACATGCTCGCTGGATTACTCGGCGCCGAATCCTCGCAGGTCGCTTTTGTGCGTAATACATCGGACGCGCTCTCTACAGTTGCCAACGGTCTTAATTGGCGAGCGGGCGACAACCTGGTCACCTTTCGGAATGAGTTTCCTTCAAACATCTATCCGTGGCTGCGAGCCGCTAAAGCGTTCAATGTTGAAGTTCGCGTCTGCGAAGAACGTCAAGGCCGCATCGATCTTGAAGAGCTAATCGCGCTTATCGATGATCGAACACGAATCGTTGCCGTTAGTCACGTTCAGTTCGCATCGGGCTTTCGAATCGATTTGGAACAGTTGGGTCGCACCGCGCGCGCGCATAATGCTTTGCTCGTTGCCGATGTCATCCAATCACTCGGCGTTATGTCCGTCGACGTACAGAAGCAACTTATCGATGTCGCCGCCGGCGCGTGTCACAAATGGTTGCTCTTGCCCGAAGGTCTAGGATTTCTTTTTCTGTCCGAGCGCGCGCGCGAACGAATCGAGCCGACGCTTGTGGGTTGGGTGAGCGTGCCAAATCCGGACGATTACCTGAACTGGAGACAAGGCTGGAAAGAAGGAACGCTCTCGTGGGAGACCGGGACTGGTCCAACTGCGCTAATTTACGGACTACGCGAAAGCCTCCGGCTTCTAACAACCGTAGGTGTCGCACACATTCAGCAATATCTCGAGGTTTTGACTGATCATCTGTGTGAAATTCTCGCTGATGAAACCTACGAAATCGTGAGCCCGCGCGCTGGGTCGCAGAAATCCCAAATCGTTTGTATCCGGCACAAATATGGATTGACGCCGATGAGCCTGTATCAGCATCTTTCGCGGCGCAAGATCGTTACCGCGCCCCGCGGTGATCGCCTCCGCATCTCTCCACACTTCTACAATACGCTCGATGAAATCGAGGAACTGGTCCACGCACTCCCTCGTTGAGCGATTATCGTCCGTCAAAATAGTGGCCATGTATTGAAGATGTACGCGAATTTTGAGTTCTGGGGGTACGAGGCGAAACCTGATTTAAAGTTTCACCGCGAAAAATCTGAGGATTCAAATTGGAGCCGGTCCCAAGCGCCTACTGGCACGGTCGTTGCCAATAAGAACGCGAAACAAGAAGGGTAGATAAGGGTAAATCGGGTCAGGCTCTTAGATTACAGTGAGTGGAAGCTTTGGGGGAGGCGTCCTCTCACGATTGACAAAAGCAGGCGGTGGCTCTTTCGGGGGAACGGAGTTGGCGCGTGCAAGTAATCGACGAGCAATCATTGCGAGCTGCTGATTTCCGTCCTGACGGGGCTTGGGGGAGCCCTCCAGGAAGATCAGCAGCTCGCATTAGTTTTGAGGGTTCGAGGTTCGGACCGCCGTGAGGTGGTGAAAACCCGGGACCGGTAGTCACCTCAAGCGAACCCACTGCTACCGCATCGTGGTACTGATTTCATTGGGGCGCGGGGTCATCTCGTCAATATTCAATCTAAGCATTCCACCTGCGTCGCTGTATGCCTCATAGGCCTGCTTTTGTTTCCGGCGAATGCTAAACAGAACTGCTCCGACTATTCCGCCAATGCCAAATGTTAAGGCCAGCGCAAGGCCAGATGCTTTCACGACGGCTACGAAAACGCCGAGTGTCGTCTGCGTAAATTCGTTCACTGCGCGATCGTAAATGTTTGGGTTCTTACCGAGCCACTGCACCACTTGCTGATACTGCACTTGATCCATCAGATAATTCGCGGCTTCTGCTGAGGACGCATCAAAAACAAATACGCCGTAGTTGCCAACCCGGCGGTAAGCACTCGCGACAGGCTGACCCTGACCTTTTAATTCATCTATCTTTCCCACTATGCGACCGTTGTTGTCAGTGGCCAGTTGTGGCGTATAGAACTCGATGACAAGCAAACGGCCCCCATCATATTTTGCGGCAGCTGCGTCAGCACCACCTTCGAAACTCAACACATCGAGCAACGTCCGGTAGTTTCCAAACGCTTCCAGCACACCCTCTTTGGTTGCAAAGTAGTCTGTCTTACTTTGAACCGCCGGCCACCCGGGTAAGTGTTTCACCAGAACCGGAACTTCACCCTCACCTTTGTCGATCTTTTCGGCGAGTGCTCTGCCAAAATCCAACAGCGTCCCGCTGTCCTGGTTTGTTCCCGCTTCACGGACCAATACGTTCGTGGCACCCTTGAAAAAATGCAGCGAGTTACCATCACCATCATTGAAGTAAAACGCGTCGGTGCCAACTGCTGCCGTCGTCAGGTTTGTGTTGGCTAGAGTCGC
>DATENN010000374.1:0-9797 GCA_035275045.1 Pyrinomonadaceae bacterium | reverse complement strand
ATCGTGTCCAGCACCAGTTGCACGCGGTCCGCGAGGAATTTTTCAAACTGCGCTTCGATTGGATAAGTCACGCGGCCGAGACAGCCGACGGATTCGCCTTCGCCTGCAACTTCCTCCGGCAGGCAAGCGGGACACGCCGGGCAAACAACCGTTTCCGATTGCATCAGCTCAACTTCATCGCGGGCGTTTTCCACCCACTCGAGTTTTTCCGGTGAAGGCGAGCTGCTATCGCCCGTCGTCAAACGAGTGTGAAGGTTGGCGAGACGTCCCCAATCGCGCAGGTGCTTTTCCGAATAGCGCGCGCGCAAAACGCAGGGATACTGGACTGCAAATTCGAGTGACAAGCGTTATCAATGTCAGCTTTTCTTGATCGCCGACAGCACTTTCTTGAAACTGGAGTCGTTGCGTATCGCATCGAACGCCTCATTTTGTTCGATGCGCGCGACATCGGCAAATCCGTTTTCGACCGCCCGGGCCAGTGAACTGATTGCTTTGCCTTTGTTGCCCGATCGTATGTAGGCCACAGCCAGGTCATAGAATAGCCGGCCGCTTTTTGGTCTGAACAGCACCGCAATTTCAAGTTGCGCAGCCGCATTGCTGTAGTCTTTGCGCAAATAAGCGTTGTTCGCACCTTCGTAAGCCTGCGCAAACACAGCCTGCAAAACGCGACGGGCGACGCGTCGCTGGCTGCTGTTTTTTGCATCGTCCGATTTGCTATTGAGATCTGAAACGATCGATCGCAATTCAGCGAAGGCATCCGCGTTTGGTGGCGAGGTCTGCAACTGGCTCAGCAAAGTTTGCAGCTTAACTTCTGTTTCTCGTTGACGCTCTTCTTCATTGCGCTCGTTCTTGATCGCAGCTTTGGCCTCCTTTGTCGCAGCCAAACGCGCGGCGTTTGCTTCCAGATCCTTTACTTCGCGCATTCCTTTGAAGTCGGCCGCAAGCGCCGAATATTCGAGCGAAGCTTCGTACAACTCGCCTGCAGTTTCCAGCGCCTGCGCCTTTTCAGTTCCAATCCTGAGCGCGCGATCGATGAACGCATCGTCTTTGTCTCGACGCGCCGACTTCATCGCCTGAAGTTCGAGCCACGCGATGGCGCGCATGGCCACACTCGGAGGTGGCCATTCATGATCGCCTTCGAAAACTTCCAGCCGGTTAGTTGCGCCCATCCCATCCAGCTTCCGCTTCAACTGTTGCATCTCGGGAAAGTTGAAATCGTTCGTTCCGGCGGTCGCGAAAACCACGAACGGCAGCGGCGCCACTGGGGAAGGATTCCCGGCAAAGCCCGCGCTGCACGCAATGACTCCCGCAATTCCGGGCTGGTAAGCGAGTGCCGTCGCTAACGCCACCCGCGACCCGCCGGAAAAACCGGTTGTGAAGATGCGTCTTTGATCAATGGACAGTCGCGCGTGCGTGTCGTCGCCAAATGCCTGGACGATCGCGCCAACTTGCAGACCGTTCCGTGAATTGTTTGAGCCGACCACAATGTAACCAAACGCTTCGGCTGCGTCCTTGAATAACTTTACCGGTACATCCCCGCGCCCGCCGGGGTCAAACGCGTACAGGATGGGCCACTTTTTTTCTGGGGTATAACCCGACGGCAGGTAAAGCGCGTAGCTCTGTTTTGGATCCGCTTTCGTCGGCACACTCTCAATCACGACACCGGTGGGAAATTTTTCGGCGTCGGCGGCTGCGCTCGCTGACAACGCCAACAACAGCGCGAGGGTCGCAAACAATCGATAACTCGTTCTCATCCTTTTATGATAGGCGCGAACCTACGATGCTAAGTTTTTTCCAATGGCTGGTTGGCGGAGTGATTATTTTGCAGTTCCCAAAGTTCGAGATGCTTGAGAAAAGCATGATGCGCTGCGAATGAGGCGATGGTCAGGCCGGCGAAGCCGTCCCGAAATCCGGCTTTCAAAATAAAATTTCGGATAAAGGTTGCCGGACCGATCGTCGCGATTTTGAAAGGCGAGGTGCGGCGGCCCTGGTCAAACATCTGGCGCGCGCCGAGCGGAGCATAACGTTCGCCAATCATTCGATGATGCTCGCCGGCATCCTGCACCGTGTAATGCAAAATGTCGCCGGTCAGTGTTGCGACTCGCGCGCCTTGATCCATCTTTACGCTCTCGTGAATGTGCGCGCCTTGCCAGCGCCCGCGCGATTTGCGATACAGCCGCAACTGTCGATCGGGATACCATCCGCCGCCGCGAATCCAGCGTCCCATGTAAAAAGCGCGGCGCGAAAGCAAATAACCATCGGCTGTGATCCTGTCATCGGATTCATTTAAAACATTCTCGATCGACGTCTTCAATTCGGGCGAAATTCGTTCATCAGCGTCCAGACTTAGAATCCAATCGTGACTCGCGTGGTCCGCAGCAAATTGCTTTTGCGCAGCAAAACCAGGCCACGCGTTCTCAAGAACACGCGCGTCCGACTGCGTCGCGATTTCTTTGGTGTGGTCGGTTGAGCCGGAATCAACAACAACAATCTCGTCTGCCCAGGACACAGATTCGCATGCCTCGCGAATGTGGTCCTCTTCGTTCAGAGTAATGATGCAGACTGAAAGTTTTTGCTTGCTCATGCGGACGCGACGAGCATAGAAGGCCTGTTTTAGCCCGTCAACCAGTATCAATTGACATTCGGCAATTGGAAATCGGCAGAATCGATGGTTAGACACGCTTTTCGTTGACGCATACAATTGTCGCTTACCTATGAGCGTCAAATTATCCGGACGCCAGTCCCTAAGAACGCAGCCTGCAAACCTCCAATATTGATGCGCGTATTAATCGTCAGACTTTCTTCAATGGGTGATCTGGTGCAAACGCTGCCGGCATTGAGTGATGCTGCAAACGCGATTCCCGGCATCAGCTTTGATTGGGTTGTAGACGAGTCGTTCGCCCAGGTCCCGGGATGGCATCGCAATGTAAAGAAGGTGATACCCAGCGCCTTTCGCCGCTGGCGAAAGGACTGGCGACAGGCCTTCACTAGCCGTGAACCGCAGGCGTTCCTGAAAAGTCTACGCGCTGAGAAATACGACCTCGTGATCGACGTGCAATGCGAACTAAAGAGCGCATTTGCCTCACGCCTCGCTAAAGGTCCGCGTCACGGATACAACCGTCACGCGGTGCATGAATGGGGCGCACAGTTTGTCTATCAAAAAAAATTTTACGTTCCCAGGGACCAGCATTCAATGCAGCGGATGCGTCAACTAATGGCCCAGGCATTAGGTTACGAGTACAACGTGAACGATGTTGACTATGGCATCGATCGCTCGCGGTTGCTGCAGGTATCTTTACAGTTGCCGGAAAAGTTCATCGTTTTCATTCATAGCACGAGCTGGACTTCGAAAATTTGGCCCGAAAGTTACTGGCAACAATTGCTCCAACAAGTGACTGCCAGTGGCATCTCAGTGGTGCTCCCCTGGGGCGACGAGGCAGAACGGCAGCGATCGTTACGGATCGCTGGAAATGATCCGCGAGCCGTTGTCTTGCCGTCGCTGTCAATCTCAGAAAAAGCTTGGATCATCGAACGCGCCGTTGCCACCGTCGGGCTTGATACAGGTTTAAGTCATATCGCCGCGGCTTTGGATGTACCGTCGATCACGATATACGGCGCAACTGATCCTCGCCTGGTCGGAGCGATCGGCAAACATCAGCTCCATTTCAATTCAAGTTTTGAATGCACTGGTTGTCACACAGTCCACTGTAAATACGAAGGCGTCGCAGAATTTAAACCTGCTTGTCTGGTTCAAATTACGCCGGACCATGTGTGGCAAAAACTGCGACAGATATCGGCTGCACCTCAACCGGCAGTAGCAAGCAGTTGATCTAATCGTATGGTCGTTCTAGTGCTGAACCCTTTCCTGTTTGTGATAAGCTTTGCCCTTCCAAACGCGCGTCTTCCCATCATCATGAAGCGATAAGACGAAAGTTTGTTATGGCAATTAACGACGATTTGTTGGAGATATTGGCGTGTCCCGCGTGCCGGGCCAGGGTCGAGCTAAAACCTGACGGGAGTGCGCTGAAATGCGTGGAGTGCAGACGTGTCTATCCTATCCGTGACGATATTCCGGTGATGCTGGTCGACGAAGCGACCATCGAAAAAGAAGAGTCCTAGCGATTCGCGCGAGTAGTCCCTTTGAATAGTTTAAGAGAAATAGTTGAGTCGTCGCCGATGATGCGTAACCTCGCGATGCAAAGCCTGCGAGGAGAAGATTCACCGCAGCCGCTCGCGCCCGCTCGTTGGGACTGGGACAAGGTTCAGCGCGTGCTTGTCGTGAGAATGCGATCGATCGGCGACACCGTCTTATCGACGCCCTCGCTAATTGCATTGAAACGTTTCCGGCCGAACCTAACAGTAGACATTCTTTTAGAAGACTGGGTAGCGCCGGTGTTGGCAGGTTCGCCTCACGTCGACAAGGTGATCACCATGCAGCGAGGCGACCTGGCTTCACGAGCGCGCGTGGCGCGACAGCTGCGCGCTAATCGTTACGACGTCGTCTACAATCTTCATGGCGGTACGACGGCAACATTCCTGACTCGAGCGACAGGGGCGCCACAGCGCGTGGGCTATGCTGATTATCAATATGCGTGGCTTCACAATCACCAATCGCCATCGTCGTCAGCATTATGGCAGCGCGACAAGACGCATTCCGCAGAACAACAACTAGCATTACTGGGCTGGACCGGCATTCCGGTTAGCGACCGTCCGGCGACTCAGCTTGCGGTTATATCATCTGCGAACGATGAAATTTCACGGCAGTTAAACGCGGCGAATTTAGAGAAATCGAGTTTTGTAGTTATACATCCGGCAGCGGCTTTCGCAACTAAACAGTGGGCGGTGGAAAATTTTGCGCGCGTTGCCGATGAATTGTCGGCACAGGGATTGGCAGTCGTCGCGATCAGCGCTCCCAATGAACGGCCCATTGTCGACGATTTGATTTCAGTTTCAGCCGCACCGATCTTTCCGCTGACAAATTTGCGTTTACCCGAGGTAACCGCGCTATTGGCCCGCGCGCGCCTGTTTGTTGGAAACGACAGCGGCATCGCGCATATGGCAGCGGCGGTTAAGACTCCGGCTGTTGTTGTTTTCGGTTCGTCGAATACAGCGCACTGGCGACCCTGGGCCACCGCTCCCGCGGAATTCGTACTCGAAGAGATCGACTGTCAGCCTTGTCATGGTTATTTCTGTGAAAAGTTTGAGCAACCGGAATGCATTAAGCGCGTGCCGGTCAATCGCGTTTTTGCGGCCGTCGAGCGAGTACTGCGTGAGAGCGCGCCGTAGTTCAGATCAGATTTGCGAAAGCTCTGCGCGAACGACTAACTTTCGAGTTCTTAACCAGGGAACGATTGAATTCAATGCTGCGTTTGCGTAATTGAATGCTGGCCCCCTTAACAAATCAACGCGCTAGAGAAATAGTCGATGGCATGCAACGGCGTCGCATTGTTGTGCTCGGCGATGTGATGCTGGACGAATTTGTGTGGGGCGATGTCACTCGAATCTCTCCCGAGGCACCCGTTCCGGTTGTCGACATACGACGTGAGTCGGTCCATCTCGGCGGCGCTGCGAACGTGCTGGCGAACGTGGTTGCACTGGGCGCGACCGGGTCAGTGGTTGGCGTTATTGGAAATGATCCCGCCGGCGAACGCATCAAAACGCGTTTGCATGAGCTGACTCCCAATTCCGATGATTATTTGATCGTTGACGAAAAACGACCATCAACGACAAAAACGCGGATCATCGCGCATAGCCAACTTGTAGTTCGCGCCGATCGCGAGCACCGCGGCGCTGTAAATGGTTCGGTCGAGAAAGCAATCGTCGCCAATGTCACGAAAGCAATTTCAGAAGCCGACGCTTTAGTCGTTTCCGACTATGACAAAGGCGTGGTGACTCCTGCGATCCTCAAGCAGGTTTTGGAACTCGCTCATAAGCGCATTCCGGTGCTTATCGATCCCAAGATCAAAAACTTTTCTTACTACCGTCCGGCTTCTTTGATCACGCCAAATCATTTTGAAGCGTTACGTCTGACGGATACGGAACAAGATACCGACGAAGGATTGCATCACGCGGCCACGATTATTCGCGAGCGGCTGGATTGTGATGCGGTGCTGATTACTCGTGGCGAGCGCGGCATTATGCTCCTTGAACGCGATCAGGATCCTGTTTTCGTTGATACGGCGGCGCGTGAAGTCTATGACGTCACCGGGGCCGGCGACACGGTGATCGCGACGTTGGCAGCCGCTTTGGCCGCAGGCGCATCAACGTTAGAAGCAGCGCACCTGGCAAATCACGCGGCGGGTATTGTGGTCGGTAAATTAGGAACTGCAACGGCAACGGCAACGGAGCTGATCGCGACGTTTGTATAAGTTCGTAGCGCAGACTTCATTGCGTTGTATTCAATTAAATACCCGCAGACTAAAGTCTGCGCCACCATGATCGGAAAGTCTTTACGAAATTACAAAATCCTCGAGAAGCTCGGCGTGGGCGGCCAGGGTACTGTCTACAAAGCCACGGACGGAAAGCTAGGCCGCACGGTTGTTGTTAAAGTTTTGCCGCCCGAATTGACTGCCAAAGAAGCGAACCTCAAGCGCTTCGAACGTGAGGCCCGTCTTGCTTCCTCGCTCGATCACCCAAACATTTGCACCATCTTCGATCTGGACGAGGTCGACGGCGTTCACTTCATTGCGATGCAGTACGTCGAGGGCCGGAACGTGCGCCAACTTGTCGGCGGGCATCCGTTGGAATTGAAGAGCGCGCTCTTAATCGGAATTCAGGTGGCAGACGCGCTCGCGGTGGCGCATTCCCGAGGCATCATTCACCGCGACATAAAGAGCGGAAATGTGATGGTGACCCCATCGGGCCAGGTAAAGATACTGGATTTTGGCTTAGCAAAACTGTTGGACGACGAGGAGAGTTCAGCGCGCTCCGTTCATCGCACTGACTTGACTGAAGTCGGCGTTCCATATGGCACGGCTACCTACGCTGCGCCCGAACAGGCACGCGGCGATCGAGTAGATAGGCGTGCTGACATTTTCTCTACTGGTGTGTTGCTCTATGAAATGCTTGCGGGCACTTGGCCTTTTCGCGGCAAGACCACCATCGATGTTCGTCATGCAGTCTTACACGATGCGCCGCGTCCGATAGCCGAACTGCGAAACGAACCGTTGCCGCCGCGTTTGCAGGAAATCCTCGATCGTTGTCTCGCGAAAGAACCGCGCCAGCGTTATCAAAAAATGGAGGACCTGCGCGACGATCTGCGCGGCGTGCTGCAACAGATCTCCACCGCTGAGGCAACCGGCCAGACTTTCTCAAGCGTTACGCCCGAACCAGCGCGGCACCTTGCGGGATCGAGCGCGGTGTCGCGTGCGATGCGTTGGTTCAAGGGGAGAAAAACCGATTCGACTTCAACGCCCGGCGTGACTCCAACTCGGCCCACAATTCATGAAACGCCGTTCACCACAATCGCGGATCAGGAGAAGAAAAGTCTGGCGATTTTGTGTTTCCGCAACCTCAGCAACGATCCGGCCGCGAGCTTTTATGAATTCTCGCTTGCCGACGCAGTTATCACCGAACTGGCGCGCGTTCGTTCGTTGGTGGTCCGGCCTTCTTCCGTCATTGCGAAGTACCAGGGTGGACAAATGGATCCGCGCGAGGTAGGCCGCGAATTAAAAGTGAACGCGGTGTTGACTGCCGGCTTCATGCACGCGGGCGGGCGCTTCCGGGTCACGGCTCAACTTATTGACGTCGCTTCGGGTGACATTCTCTGGAGCGATCGGATCGACACGTCTGATGCTGACATCATCGCGCTTCAAGACACGATCGCGCAGCAAATCGTTGAGGGCTTGCGACTGGAACTGAGCCCGGCGGAACAGGACAACATCGCTAAGCCTTCGACGCAAAACGCTGCCGCGTACGAACAATACCTGCGCGGTAGAGATTTGTTTGCACGCTTCATCTTTCGCACGATTGCTCCGGAAGACTGTGCGGCGGCAATCGAACATTTTCAACGCGCGATCGAATTGGATCCGAAATTCGCGCTCGCGCATGACGGCCTCGGAGCGGCTTACGTCAATCGCGTTTTCAAAGGATTTGGCGGCGCGGAAGATTACGAACGCGCGGAGGTGGCATTTCAGAAAGCCCTGGCGCTTGATCCTCGCCTGATCGAAGCGCGCATGTTGATGGTGTTTGTTTATCTCTGGCGAGGGCAAAAACAGAAGGCGCGCGAAGAAGTTGCGCGCGCGCGTCGCGAGGCGCCCGACGAACCGGTGGTCCACTTTGTAAAAGCGACTTTGCACCGCCTGGACGGCGAGTACGGACGCGCCCTGAGAAGTTACGAACGTCTGATGCGCCTCGATCCGGCTGCGCATATCGTGGCCAGCTTCAACCGCGCTTTGGTTTACATGTACATGGGAGATTTTGAAGAAACGAACCGGCAATTGGATCATGCTGGCGATCCTGATAACCCGCTCGTAAAAACTTTTCGCGCGCTTGCTTTGTACTACACGGGTAAAACTGATCAGGCCGCAACTATAATGACTGAAAATGTCGCTGCACATCCCAACATGCACGGCATCCGGCCTTTCCTCGCCATGTTTCTTAGCGCCCAAGGCAGGCATGAAGAGGCGCGCGCGCAATTGAACGCGGATGTAATTCGGAACGCCGAAGTGGACGCCGACATAGCTTACTCAGTCGCGTCTGTTTATGCTGTTGAGGGTATGAACGACGAGGCGTTTGAATGGTTGGGCCGGGCGATAGCGTTGGGGAATGAAAACCAACCTTGTTTCGAGCACGATCCGAACTGGTCTGCGCTGAAAGATACTCCGCAATTCCAACAGTTGATGTCAGAAATTAGCGGGCGGCACAAATCGCGCGGAGCAACTGCCCAAGCTGATCCAGCCCACGCCGGTAATTGACGACTGAATGAAAAAATACCTTTCCGCGCTGCTGGCCGGCTGCTTTTTAACGGCATTTGCTTTTAGCGCATCACGCCTTGCCGCTCAGCAACAACCTCAACGCGAACGGCGCGTGTCGCCCGCGGCTTCCGCGCCAACGCCGTCACCGACTCCTTTATCTTCGCCAGTGCCAGGCGGCCTTGCGCTAGTCAGCTCAAGGTCTTCCGTTGAGACGCTTCAAAAAGCAATCTCTTCGTTGCTGACGTCACGCGGTTTGGACGACGCGATGGTCGCCATCAAGGTGCAATCGTTATCCACCGGCCAGGTGTTGTTTGAACAGAATGCACAAAAATTGATGCGGCCGGCTTCGAACATGAAGGTTTATACAGTTGCGGCCGCGCTGGATCGACTCGGGCCCGATTACCGCTTCAAAACTTCCGTCTATGCGGCCGCCAGACCGAGCGCCGACGGAACCATAAACGGTGATTTGATTATTTATGGTCGGGGTGATCCCACGTTCTCTTTTCGCTTCAACAATGGCGACTATTACAAAAGGATCAACGACCTTGCCGATCGCGTTGTAGCTGCGGGTGTGAAGCGTATAACCGGTGACTTGATTGGCGATGAAAGTTTTTTCACGGGTGCACCATATGGATCGGGTTGGGAATGGGAAGACCTGCAATGGTGGTATGGCGCTGAAGTTTCCGCACTTTCTGTAAACGACAACTTCGTCAACCTTTCGATTAAGCCCGGTGCGGTCGGTTCCTCGGCGGTGGTTGCAGTCCAGCCGGGCGATCCCTTGTTAATCATTAAAAATCGCATGATTACCGGCGCGCGCGGCACGCGTCGGGATCTGTCGGTTTACCGCGAGTTGGGAAGTAGTGTCGTCGAAGTGAGCGGTTC
>DATENN010000373.1:0-7336 GCA_035275045.1 Pyrinomonadaceae bacterium | reverse complement strand
GAGCTGCTCATCGTCGTCGCGATCATCGGTATTATCGCCGCCATCGCTATCCCCAACCTGCTGGCCTCCAAGCGTGCAGCTAACGAAGGTTCAGCTCAGTCGTCCCTGCGCACAATCCACAGTTCTGAAGCGACCTACCAGTCGACCGCCGGTAACGGTGACTTCGGCGACTTGGCTGCGCTGTTGGGCCAGACTTTAGTTGATCCAGTTCTCGGCACCGGCACCAAGAGCGGTTACACCTTCGTTGCCACTCCGTCAGCTGCTGGAACTCGTCCCGCGACGTTCTTAGCCACCGGGATTCCGACCAGCACGTCAGGCGCCGGCCAAACCGGTACCCGTCGCTTCGGTATCATGCAGGATGGCGTCATGCACGGTGATGCTCCGGCGACCGCTGCCACGCTTGGCACCGCGTTCGTCGTAGCCGACCTGACCAACTCAAACGCTCTCGGCAACTAATGTTGACCGAACAAGTGTAAGCACGCACTGCGGGGTGGGGCACAAGCTCCATCCCGTTTTGCTAAAAAGGTTTCGGTACCAAATGAAAGCCCACCACAAACAACATGGATTTTCACTGATTGAGCTCCTCATCGTAGTAGCCATCATCGGCATCATCGCGGCGATCGCCATCCCGAACTTATTGGCATCGCGCCGCGCCGCGAACGAAGGTTCCGCACTTTCTTCGCTGCGAACCATTTATAGTTCTGAAATGACGTACTGCGCCACCACTGGTCTGGGTGATTATGGCGACCTGCCAACGTTAAGTTCGGCAACACTGACCGACAGTGTTATCGGATCCGGCAGCAAGAGTGGCTATTCTTTTGTCGCCACACCTTCCGATCCAGGCGTTCGGCCGGCAACGTTTATTGTTACCGCCAACCCAATTACTACCTCGGGCGCAGGCAAAAGCGGCACACGCAGGTTCGGCATAGTTCAAGATGGCGTGCTACACGGTGATTCCCCTGCGACTAGTGCGCTGCTTGGTACCCCTTTTATTGACACAGACTTGACTTCAGGTAACGCCATCAACAACTAATTGCTTTTGGCTTTAAGATCTATTCTGCGGAGCCCGCATTAAACTGGCTCCGCTTTTTTATTAGAACTGTGCTGACACGGAATGCCAGCCCGTGTAATATTCCAACCTGATGGAGCGCATCGCAGCAATCAGCAAAAATGCTTTTCGCGAAGCGGTCCGCGACAGAGTCCTCTACAACCTTGTACTTTTCGTTTTACTGCTCACGGCGGCTGCCGTTTTCCTTGGCGAGTTATCGGGCGGACAAGAACGAAAGATTATTGTCGATCTCGGACTAAGCGCGATGTTGCTCTTCGGAGTATTCATCGCGATTTTTGTTGGCGTCGGTCTGGTTTATAAGGAAATTGAACGCCGTACGCTGTACGCGATATTTTCTAAACCGGTGTCGCGGGGTGAGTTTCTGATCGGAAAGTACTTTGGTCTTTGTCTGACGCTGCTCGTCAACGTTATCGCGATGGGTGCCGGCGTCTCTTTGGCGTTGATCTACGTCAGTCGCGGTTGGGATCCGCTGGCATTGAATATTTGGCCGGCGATCCTGCTTTTATATCTCGAGCTGATGATCTTGACGGGCATTGCTCTACTCTTCTCATCATTCTCTTCTCCCGCGCTGGCGGCTTTACTAACTTTCTTTTTGTTCATCATTGGGCACTTCAGTGCCGACTTGAAAGGTCTGGCAGCTTCCCTTGGCGGCGCGGGAACGCGTGTGTTCTTTCTCGCGATTTATTATCTGCTACCCAATCTCGCTAGTTATAGTTTTATTACCCCGGCGGCGCATGGACTAACGCCGTCGGCTACTCAGATCGGTCCCCTCGTTCTTTACGCCATCCTTTACACTGCGGTGATCCTGGCGGCCGCAACTTTGATATTCCGTCGCCGAAACTTCAAATAACCGGTATGACCAAACCCACCTCCGGCGCGCGGCGACGTTCAAATATCGTTTCAGTACTGATCATACTTGCCGGGTTATTTCTAAGCATCATTATTGTTAAATGGATGGATGAGCATCGACCTGCCACCGACTCCCAGGTTGAAGAGGAACAACTCTACCTCAGTGCGAATACGGTCAAGCGGCTGAGTTTGGGCTTTAATGGTCTTGCTGCAGATTGGTATTGGATGCGTTCGCTTCAGTACGTTGGTCGCAAGATCATTAACAACCCGCAAGATGTCGAGATCGATAATCTTGGCCAGCTAGACCTCAGGTTACTGGCACCGCTGCTCGACACCGCAACCACACTCGACCCGCAGTTCATGGAACCCTATCAATACGCGGCGGTGGTGCTTCCCGACATCGATGTCCAGGAATCTATACGGATTATTAAGAAGGGAATGGCGGCCAATCCATCGGCGTGGCGGCTCTATCAAAATCTCGGTTACATCTATTGGCAGCAAGGCGATTTCGAAGCCGCTGCTGAAACTTACGACGCCGGTTCAAAATTGCCAGGCGCTCCCGTCTGGATGGAAGCGATGAAGGCAAAAATGATTGCTGAAGGCGGTAGTCGAAGCATGGCGCGCGAAATCTACCTGCGGATGTTTGAGCAAACGGCGGATCAGGATATTAAGGAGATGGCCCGTCGGCGGGTAATGCAACTTGACTTTTTTGATCAGCGCGATGCTTTGCGCAAATTGTTTTGGCTCTATAAAGATCGCACCGGCGCGTGCCCGAGCTCGTGGAAAGATCTTGAACCTGTCTTTCGCAGCGTTCGAATTAAGACTGATGAGAACGGTGCGCCGCTGGATCCGTCTGGCGCGCCATATCGGTTACTTGCGAACTGCGATACCGACCTAAGTGAAACGAGTAAGGTGCCACGTCACTAATCACATGACGACAGTCGTTGAAATAACTGACCTAACGAAAGACTATGAGATCGGCTTTCTGCGCAAACGCCGCGTGCGGGCGTTGGACCGATTGTCGCTCACCGTTAATGCCAATGAGATATTCGGCTTCCTCGGCGCTAATGGAGCCGGCAAAACGACCACGCTGAAAATTCTAATGTCCCTGATCTTTCCCACCGCCGGACGTGCACAAATTCTCGGTCACGACATCGCGGATGTTTCCATGCATCGGCGGATTGGTTACCTTCCTGAGAATCCATATTTTTATGATTACCTTACCGCACGAGAGTTCCTAATGTTCTGTGCAAGCCTTTTTAGTTATAAGAAGGATGAACAATTTCGACGCGCCGCAAGTCTTCTTAACCGTGTACGTCTTGACGAGAAGAAATGGGACACACAGTTGAGAAAGTTTTCCAAAGGCATGTTGCAACGGGTGGGTTTGGCCCAGGCGCTGGTGAACGATCCCGAAATAGTCTTCCTGGATGAGCCAATGAGTGGCCTCGACCCAATTGGCCGGCGTCAGGTGCGGGATTTGATTGCTGAACTCCGCGCTGAAGGCAAGACCGTTTTCATGTGTTCGCACATCTTGTCCGACATCGAGGTGCTTTGTGATCGCGTTGCGATTCTCAAGCGGGGACGTCTGGCAAACATCGGCTATCTCAACGAACTACGCCAACAAGTAGGCGACGAAGGTACGATAGAAATCCTTACTAGTGGAATCGATCAAGCGCAGCTAAAGCCGCATCTAAAAGTTGGAAATGAATATCAGGTTAGCGCGGTGCCCGGTGGTGTGCGCGTACAGGTTAAGAGCGAAAGCGAGGTAGATGACGTCATCGCGGCTTTGCGCAAAGCGAATGGAAAGTTGCTGTCAGTTCAGCCAGTACGACAATCGCTTGAGGAGCTTTTTGTAGGAGAAAACCCAGACAAATCGCAGGTCACTTAAACGTAAAACCGGTTACTTCCATCTTGATGTTGGCGCGGTCGTCTTTATCGGTCATCCCTTCCAAACTTATTTCCACGAGCATAGTTCGGTTAGGCTCTAACTCTGAACGGCGTGCCGGAACAACAACCACGGTACGCTGCTTAACGGGTTGACCCTGATGGTCCACCACCGCCGCCCTGATTTCTAATCCATTAATCGTTCGGTTAGTGAGATTGCGCGCCGTGGTGCGTAGAGTCATTACGATGTCGCCGAGCGCCCGGTCCGCCTGGTCGGCTTCAGGTTCATCCAAAACAATTCGGGGCGCGAATTCAGCAAATTGCGGCGAGCCCGCACGAACCGCATTTGCAAGAGTCGGTTCCGCCTGTCCGCCACCGCTGGCCCGCATCAGAAAGTAAAACACCACCGCAATTATTACCGCGGCTATCACAGCCACAATAATGATTAGCTTGCGACGCGAATCTTCGTCTGCGTGCGAAACCTGGCGACCTGAAGTGGACATGGACGAACGCGATTCTAGTAGTTGCTCAGGCAGTTTTGCAATGGGCAAGCGACGATGAGTTTAGACACAGACGAGTGATTTTTGTTCCTTGATTCTTTACCGGCTCAATGCGATTTAGACATCATTCGCCGCATGACTTCTTCGAGCTCGGCATAGTCGATCGGCTTGGTGATGTAAGCGTCACATCCTGCAGCAAGTGCTTCGTTGTGAAAATCCGCGGAGTCATGGGCCGAAACGGCAACGATAGGTATGTTTGCGAGCCCAGGCAAACTCCGAATGCGGCGGGTCGCTGCCAGCCCATCAATGTAAGGTAAACTCAAATCCATCAGGATAATTTCCGGCTGTTCTCTTAAGGCGACCTCGACAGCTTCCCTGCCGTTTGTCGCTTCCACCACCTCGAAACCGCTCAACTCCAGCAAGCGGCCCATCATCTGGCGGTTGTCCTCAGTGTCCTCGACCAGTAAGACTCTCGTAACCTGCTTGGTTTGCTGCAACGGGATTCGCCCTTTGTTTTGAAAAGAATCAGTAGCTGCGCTCAAGGTGATTCGCCCTCTGCCTTGTCGGCCGCGTGTATCAGTAGAATACGCCAGCCATTTTTGCTAAGATTGCGCACTGAAATACAACACGCTCGATTTGATGTGTCCGAGTTTAAACAATACACAGCGCTGGCCCCGGTACCACTCCCCCAACAGAATCGATAGAAATCGGAACTCTGCATAACCAGATGAAGCCAATATCGTCAAAGTCTGAAGACGAAAACTGCCTTGAGGACATTGGTCGCGCGTCGTTGCAAATCGTGCACGATCTCAAAAATCAATTGAACGGTCTCAAACTCTATGCCACGTTCCTGCGAAAGCGTTTGGAGAAGAGCAAAGGCAGTGGCGATGAACTGGAAACGATTATCAAACTAATCGCTGGAATCGATCGAGCGGCGGAGGATTTGTCTTTGTTAACTGATTACAGTCAGCCGCCAACCCCGCGAAAACAATTCGCCGTCGAACTGCAAAAAACGCTGAACGCCGCCGTCGCAAACATCAACGCCGATGCAGCCAATACCACGGCTATTGTGATGGAGGCCGGATCCCGCGAGCTAATGGCGGAACTCGATGCAGGGATGATCACCGAAGCGTTCAAATCGATCACGCAGGGCGCGGCCCGAATTCTCAAGAATCGAAAGCAGGATGGACCATTAAAAATACAATTGACTGAGCAACGAAATGAGAATGGCGGCGACGCTGTCATCGATTGGCACATTCCGGATGCTTTTGATCATGATCCTTTTCGTTCGTTCGCCGGCAGTTCTGAAATTCGCATGGCGCTGGCTGCAAAAATGATTGAGGCACATGGCGGCGCTGCTGAGAAGCGTGACGGCACTTTACGCGTACGGCTGCCGCTGACAAACCAAGGGTAAGTTCAGGGGGAGGATAACTGGTGGATAATAAGGAAGTAAGAATTCTGATCATCGATGACGAGCCTTCGATGGCGGATTCTTTGAAACAGAACTTGGGCGAAGAAGGTTATTCCGTTGATACCGCCGCAACCGGCGCCGAAGCAATCGAATTATTTGATCAAGGTGGCCATCATCTCGCAATTTGCGATTTACAATTACCCGACATCGACGGCCTTGAGGTGTTGCGGCATATCAAAGATGCGCGTCCAACGACTGAAGTAATCGTCGTCACCGGACATGGCTCGGTAGCGAAAGCCGTCGAAGCAACTAAAGCAGGCGCGTTCGATTTTGTAGATAAGCCATTCGATTACGAAGAGTTGCACCTGCGCGTCGAAAATGCGTTGAAGCAACGCGAGCTTCTAGCCGAGAACGCAAACATGCGCCGGCAACTTTCGACCCGCGCTGAATACTTCAACATCATTGGCGCGGCGAAATCGATGCAGACGATCTATGAAACGATCGAGTCGGTCGCCAAATCCGACGCGAACGTTTTGATCGTGGGCGAGTCCGGCACTGGTAAAGAGCTAATCGCGAATGCGATTCATTACAACTCGTTACGCTCGCGCAAGCCGTTCATCAAAGTAAATTGCGCGGCATTGCCGAAAGAGCTGATCGAATCGGAACTGTTTGGCCACACCAAAGGAGCATTCACCGGCGCGCATGCGGACAAAGAAGGATTGGTCCAACACGCTGCGGGCGGTTCGCTAATGCTCGATGAAATAGCGGAAATGCCGGTTGAGCTGCAGCCAAAGCTTTTGCGAGTTTTGCAAGAGCGCAGTTACCGCAAGATTGGTTCGGAAAAAACCTATGCCGTGGATTTCCGCTTGATCTCCTCGACCAACCGGCCACCGGCTGACGCGATTCGCGACGGGCTGTTACGCGATGACTTGTTCTATCGCATTTCGACTATCACCATTCACGTCCCTCCTTTGCGCGAGCGCAGCGACGATATTCAGCTTTTGACTGAACATTTCTTGCAAATGTACGCGCAGAAGTATGATCGGCCGATTGCCGGCGTGTCTCAAGCGGCGTATCAAAGATTATTTTCGCATTCGTGGCCCGGCAACGTGCGCGAGTTGCAGAACGTGATCGAACGCGCAGTGTTGCTCGCGAAAGCAAGTCGTATTGAGCCCGTCGATCTTCCTTTCGATAACGGATCCCTGCCTGAAGGTGCACCCGCCGACGCCGGTTGGGACGTTCCGCCTAACATGACGCTTGAGGACATCGAACGTCTGGTGATCGAGAAAACCTTGCAGCGTACTGGCGGTAACAAGCAAGCCGCGGCAAACCTGCTGGGGATCTATCGTCCGCGGCTGTATAGCAAGATTAGAAAGTACAACATCGACGTCGCCTCGCTGATGTCGGCCTAATCACGCTGAATGAATTTTCCGTCGCATCCCCCCCACAACAGCTCGCGTCTACACAGCATCGACGCATTGCGTGGCATCGCCGCGCTCGGCGTGGTTCTGTATCACGTCATTCTGCAAGCGCAACAAGCTGTTCCCAACAATTTGTTCAGGTGGCCGGTACGCACGATTCAATTTTTAAGCTCGTACGGTTACGTCGGCGTATTTTTATTTT
>DATENN010000372.1:0-7872 GCA_035275045.1 Pyrinomonadaceae bacterium | reverse complement strand
CCAGATGGCGCAGAAAAGAAAAATGCAAACCTGCTTTGCCGCCGGAAGTGAATACAACAAAGGTCGGAGGACGCACGCCGGTCTGCGTGATGTACTGCACATGCAGACGAGAGCCTTTATGACTTTTCGCCGGGGTAATTCCCGAGCGTCGCCGGATTTCCTTTTCAAAAAAATCGTTGAGACGCGATGTCGGGATGCGCGCGTTGCGCGTAGCATTTGCTCGGACCGCGAGAGGCAGAAGCTTCTGCACTCGCTGCCCGGTCAGGGCCGAAGTGGTAACTACGGGGGCCCAGCTCAGGAATTTCATTTGCTCCCGCACTTTGCGTTCAAACTTTGAGCCCGTCGCTGTGTCTTTATCTGCCAACAAATCCCATTTGTTCAGCACCACAATAATCGAGCAACCGGCCTCGAAGGCATAACCGGCGATGTTCGCATCCAGGGCCGCGATTCCCTGTTCCGCATCCAACAGCACAATCGCGACGTCGGCGCGCTCGAGACTTTTTCGGGCCATCACGACCGACATTTTTTCAGCCATCGCGATGGTCTTGCCTTTGCGGCGAATGCCGGCCGTATCGATGATGCGAAAAGTTTGCGTTTCCGTTTTCAACAAAGTATCGACCGTGTCCCGCGTTGTGCCCGCTACCGGGGAAACGATCGCGCGCTCTTCGCCCATCAGTTGATTCAACAAAGATGACTTGCCCACGTTAGGACGGCCGACGATGGCGAGCTTGAGCTCTCGTCCAGCCGCGGGCGCCCCGTCCGATGGTTCTTCGGGGAGCGCCAAACCTTTCACTAACGCATCAAGCATGTCGCCAATGCCGTTGCCGTGCTCTGCCGAAATCGGAAACACATCTGAGAATCCGAAACCGTGAAATTCTCCGGCATCACTTTCCAGTCGCGCAGCGTCCGCTTTATTGGCGGCCACCAGCACTCGTTTGCCGGTCGCGCGCAGCAATCTCGCCAGCTCTTCGTCGAGCGGCGTGATTCCCTTTCGCGCATCAACCACCCACATCAACGCGACGGCTTCGTCAATGGCCACGCCGGCCTGCTTGAAAATATTTGCCGGGATTATGGCCTCGTCGTCCGGAACAATTCCGCCTGTATCGACCAGCGCAAATGGTTTCCCTTTCCAATGCGATTCGCCGTAGATGCGATCGCGCGTGATGCCAGGCTCGTCCCCGACGATCGCGCGCCGCTCGCCAATCAGGCGGTTGAACAGCGTGGACTTCCCCACGTTGGGGCGGCCCACGATGGCGATAAGAGGCAGTGCTTGTGCGGGTGATTTGGCCAAGATTCTTTCGTCCTGTTCGTACTGTATACGAAACGCCGATTATGGTCAGTGAGAATTGATCATACTTCAAAACTTGCAGAAGTCTTCGTTGTCAGCGGACGGCCGAGAGAGTAGGATCGCCGCCCCCTTGTAAAAACCTGGAGAGTTACGGATGAACCAGATAGAAAACTTCGCGAAACTAAAGCGTGTATATAAAGCGAGAGGGATCGCGTTGGCGCTCGGCGCCGGTGTTTCTTACGACTCTAACGTGCCGGACTGGCGCCGGTTATTGGAGCGAATCGCTCAGCGCATCTACGGCCCGACGGGCAACAGTCGCGTAACCGAAATGGTTGCCGAAGGATATTCACTTCCTTCGATTGCAAGCGTGCTCGAAGCTGGGTGGAAAAAGAATGGTACTGGTTCTCCCAAGTTCGCTGAGTTGATTCGCGACGCACTCTACGAGAACTTCAATTACTACAACCGTGCCCTTTCGGAAGTACGATCCTTCAAATTTGAATCTTTCATAAAGACCAGCAACCCAGTCTTAAGCGCCATTGCCTCTTTATGTACGCAGAAGCAGAACGCCGGACATGGTTTCGTCGCAAATCCGCTGATCCACGCGGTTGCCAACACTAATTTCGATGCCATTCTGAGTGAGTATTCAAAGGCGCGTTTTCAGACCGCGATTTTTCGAACAGTGGATCGGCCTTCGGCGAAAGCCATCAGCGGGCGCATCAACGTTTATCACGTTCATGGTTTTTTTCAGTTTGTCGATGGACTCATTGGCGATCTGACCAAGGAAGCTCCCGACATCCGCGTGCTGACTGAGCAGGAGTTTTTCGACTTTTTTAATCGGCCGAACAGCCTCTTCAATTACACCTTCCTGCATCTCTTGCGCGAGTACACTGTCTTGTTCATTGGCATGTCGCTTAAGGACGACAATGTAAGGCGCTTGCTTCACTATTCGCGCACCGAAATGCAGGAAAGTTACGAACGTGAAAACATTTCTCCGGATGAGGCCGAGGCAGAAACCATCCGACACTACGCGATCCAAAAACCTGTAAAATCTTCTTACTTAAATGAAATGACGGAAACTTCCTTGCAACGTCTCGGTATTCGCGTGATCTGGGTCGACGACTTTCCCGATATACCCGGTCTGCTGGCTGAACTCTACGAGTCCAACGGAAAGAAATGGAGCGACGTGCTCTGACGGTAATTCACGCTCGGCTTGGTCATTGACTTAACAGTGCAAGCACTATCGCGAGCCTCCTCTTGTTTGGTCCTTGCCTATCCGCTCGGGCAGGCGGGCAAACAATGCGAGGGCTCGAATCTCCCGTCAGACTATTGAAAGTATCAACGGCGAGCTTCACGCGCGAACAGGCATCGCTGGTTTTTATGAACTCCTCGATGAACGAGGGTGGGTTCGAACCGGTAGCTCCCTTATACTGACGCAGCGCGCGCCACACTTCCTTGGCCGCCGGCTCCGTAAACGGAAGCCCAGCGCCAAAATCCCCGACCGGGTAGTTAACGTGCCAATTTGCATTGCATGAAGGCGGCACTGGCTTATGAAAGCGAAACGACTGCACGATCATGCACTGTTCGTGCGAGTAAGTATCGCCGATGGCGTGCAGATAGATTCCGAGAGCAATCAGTGACTTGGGCTGGATAGGTTTGCCGAGCGCATTCTTAGGCAGTTGATTCGCATTCGGTCTTGGACCCGGCAAAGCAAATGCCCAGTTTCTAATCTGATCGAGTTCAGGCCCCTTGATAGTACACGGCGCGGTGTTGGCGTTCTTTCGATCGCCGCCGATGAAGTAGCCACAGGTATCGGCCTTTGAGCCAGGCGCTGCGGCCTGTTCGTACTGCGCCGAACGACGGGCGAAGTGATAAAAGCGGCCGTTCGGTCCGAAGCGGTTCGTATTTCGAACTGTCAGCGTTTTTGCTCCGCTCGATAGTTTGTAGCCGGTAAATGTTCCCAGGTCCACTGCCTCGCCGGCCACCGCGATCTCCTCGGCTTCATTTTTAGAAAAGCCCGCCATCAGCGCCAGCACGCGCACCATTTCGTAATGAAACGAGCTGTGCTGCTGAAGTCCGGTGATGGCGGTGGTCGCGTCTGCGTTAAAAGCAGTAGTAATTGGCACGCGGCCCGAAAAAAATAATGCGACGACAATTGTCAGGGTGGTTCCGACGGCGAGAAGCTGACGGATTCGTTTGGTGTATTGATTTCGCGTCATGAGAGTCCTCCTTGTGGAAGTCGGCATGAATCGATGCCGGTGCCAGCTTCGATTCAATCGAGATTGAGAAATTCAGCGATTATGGAAGTTACAAACGCCGGCAGATTACTTCCGGCGCTAATCCCTGTCAATAAAATGTGGTGTACGAGACTATTCATTGATGGGGCTGAAAGACTTTCCGCAGGATTCTGGTTTATTATCAATTCGCTTTTCATGGCTGAACAATTTCCTGCTTTCATAAAAGCCGGCGCTGATCCGAACCCAATCCAGCAATTCAGGCTCTGGTTCGACGAAGCAATCGAGGCCGGCATACCCGAAACTGATGCGATGACACTCGCCACCGCGACCTCGGGCGGCAACCCTTCGGCGCGAATCGTTTTGCTGAAGAGCTTTGACGAGCGCGGTTTTGTTTTCTACACCAACTACCAAAGTCGCAAAGCAAAAGAGCTGGCTGAGAACCCGCGCGTGTCGTTGCTTTTCTACTGGATGCAAATCAAGCGGCAAGTGCGCGTCGAAGGCGTGGTAGAGAAAGTCTCGGCAGAAGAATCGGATCGTTACTTCAATTCGAGGCCGTTGGGGAGCAGGATCGGAGCGTGGGCTTCGGAGCAAAGCCGGCCCGTCCAAAACCGCGAACAACTCGAAAAGAGTTTTGAAGCTTACCGGGCAAAGTTCGGCGAACAAGTGCCGCGACCCCCACACTGGGGCGGCTATCGAGTTAAACCTTCCCGAATTGAATTCTGGCAGGGCCGCGACAATCGCCTGCACGATCGACTGCGCTTCACGTTGCAAGACGACGGAAGTTGGTTAATTGAGCGACTTGCGCCTTGAAGTGCGCACGCCTCCGGCGTTGGTTTATTTGACCCAGGCGCCGAAGGGCCGAGAATGTAATAGCGCCGACCGTCAGGTCGGGGTCAAGCGTCCAATAAATATTACGAGGCGAAGGACCGGCATGATAATTCGGCCCGTCGGGCCTCGAAACAGTTTTGCCTAATTGTTACCCCGACCTGACGGTCGGGGCTACTACATGTCGGCGCTTCGCGCCTGCTAATCTGACCTCACTAAATCACAGGATGCCTCTCCACAAACTTCACTAGCGCTCCGACATAATCCGGAAACCTGGGACAAACAACATTGTGCGGATCGAGGAGTTCGCGAGCGCGCGTGGTGTCGTAACTCTGCTCGAGAAAAAAGTAAGGCACCGCAGAATGGGGCAAACCCGTGATCTTCGGCGCGCCGGGCGCCATCAGCACCGGATAGACTATGCTGCGCGGCATCGTAAAAAGTGATCGGCGGCCGCCGATGGCTTTCGAGATCTCATCGAACAACTGCTCAGTAGTCAGCGGCGCCGGATCGGCCAGTTGAACCGTTGCTCCCACCGCGCGTTCATCGCGCGCGAGTGCCGCCATCGCATCGATTACAAAATCGATCGGCACCAGATTGAGGCGCACATCCGGATTACCGATATTAAGCAGGGTAAGTCCGCCCGGCCACTTACGCAGATATTGAATCAGGTAATAGAGGCCGTCGTACTTTGCCGTCTCGCCCGTTTGTGAATCGCCACAAACCACCGACGGCCGGTGAATCGTCACCGGCAAGTCAGATTTAAGAGCTGCGACTTCCCGTTCAGCGAGGTGCTTTGATTTTTCGTAGTGATTGCGAAAGCCTGCCGTGTGCTCGAGCTCGTCTTCCCTGATCAAGCCCGATCGCTTGCCAGCCACATAGCAGGTCGAAACGTAGTGATAACGCCTGAGATTTTTGATCGAACGGGCAAAGTCGTTGACGTTGCGCGTGCCTTCGACGTTTACGACCTGGGCTATGTCTGGCGCGATGGCCAGATCATAAGCCGCCGCCAAATGAAATAGCTCCGTCGCTTCGAATCGCACCCGATCCTGTTCGACCGGTGAGAGTCCCAGTTGAGGTTGCGTAATGTCGCCTTCGACGATTCTAAAGTTTGCGTGCGAGGTCCCGGAAGCTTCGGCGATGTGATCAATCTGCTCGATCTGCTCAAGGGCCCGGGCTTTCAAATGAGGCTGGACCAACAGAATGAAATGCGCCCCGTCACGGGCGAGGCGTTCCACCAGGCGGCCGGCGATGAATCCCGGGAATCCGGTCAGGAAAATTGTGTCCAGGGCCATGTTTCCGAGAAAAATCTTCGCAGTCTTATCGCAGGCCAGTATAATCCAACGGTTTTTGATCTCGCACAATTCGCGCTCGACCAGCCTTTGGTCGGAAAGGCCTTACACGATGATCGGCAAACAACGACTCCACTCAATCCGCATCACGATTCTCTTCGCGGTGCTCACTGCTCTCACCATCGGCTTCATCCCCACACAGTTTCGCTTCGCTGTTGCCCAAACAAAAACCGAATGCCCGGTCCGGATTACGATTCTGCAGGTTAACGATGTCTATCAATTCGCTCCGGTTGACGGAGGCAAGCGCGGCGGTTTGGCGCGGGTCGCGACTCTGCGAAGGCAAATCGCGGCTGAGTCGCCCAACACGCTTTTCCTGATGGCCGGCGACACAATTTCGCCTTCGATCGAGTCGAACACTTACAAAGGCGCACAAATGATCGAAGCGTGGAATGCCGCGGGACTGGACTATTCCGCACTGGGTAATCACGAATTCGATTTCGGGCCTGAGGTGCTGCGGGCGCGCATGGCCGAGTCAAAGTTCAAATGGCTGGCGGCGAACGTTTTTGACAAGAAGACGGGCAAACTATTTGCGGACACTCCCGAGTTTGTCATTCGCGAGTTCGAAGGAGTCAAAGTCGGGCTCTTCGGCATCCTGCTTCCTGAGACGCTGACAACCTCACGGCCGGGCAAAGACGTGGACATTCAGGATCCCTGCGCCACCGCGGGGCGCGTGATTCCGAAAATTCGCGCCGCGGGCGCGCAGGTGGTCATCGCGCTGACGCATCTTTCGATGAACGAAGACAAACAGCTGGCGCGATGTTCGGGCGTGGACGTAATCATTGGCGGCCACGAACACACCCTGCTGGAATCGATGGCCGGCCATGCCCCGATTTTCAAGATGACGTCCGACGCACGCGAAATGGGACGCATCGATCTGAACATCGATAAATCCACCGGCAAGCTCGAGAGCATTGACTGGAAAGTGATCCCGGTGACCGACAAGCTTGCGGACGATCCAAGCTTTGCCGCGCTTAACGAAAAATACGGACCGCTATTGAAAAGTTTGGAACAGCCCGTGGGCCGCACCGACGTCGAACTCGATATTAAGAGCGAGAACGTGCGGACTCGAGAAACGAACATGGGTAATTTTGTCGCCGACGTTTACCGCCAGGCGGTGGGCTCGGATGTAGCGCTGGTGAACGGCGGATCGATTCGCGCGGATGCGACTATCGAACCGGGCGTGATGACCAAACGCGATGTGCTTTCCGTGCTTCCCTACAACAATAAGATCGTCAAGATTCGCGTCACCGGCGCAGTCCTGCGCGCCGCTTTGGAACACGGCGTCGCTTCCATTGGAACTGAAGCCCAGCCCGGGCGTTTTCCGCAAATTTCCGGGGCGCGGTTTTCCTATGACGCCAGTCGCCCGCCAGGTGCGCGCGTGACTGAAATCACCGTGAACGGACAACCTCTGGATAATCGGAAGACTTACACTCTCGCGGTGAGTCCGTATGTGATTGGTGGCGGTGATGGCTATGACGTGTTCAAGAACGTGACTTATCTAATTCGTGATGAACAGGCGCCCAGCGATTCCGATAGCCTGGAAAAAACGATTGCTTCGATGAAGGTAATTGCGCCCAAGCTCGATGGCCGCATCACGCGAACTGATACACCAAAGGATCAGAAGTCGTGCCCGTAGCAAAATTCGTGGGTTAGTAGGAAAGCTGCAGAAATACAGTGGGGGGAAGTAGTTCTTACAGACTAAACAACCGCCAGTTCCGGAGCAATTCCGCGGTGAACTGATAAGCCGAGCCCCAATAGATTTTCATCCCCATCGCGCTAAAGTATTGCTCCGCGTGCTTCGGATTCTGCGTGAATGCACTCGAATTGGGAGTCAATTGAATATAGCTACCGGTCTTGTTTTCGAGAAACCGCGCCAGGAATCCCTGTAGCAACACTCTAAAACCCAAATCCGACTGGTCGTGGCCGATAAAGAGATAGGAACCGCGTGCGAGGCGCCTCGTGATTTCAGGGGGAAACACAGCGGTGTCCTGACCGATCTCAAAAAGAAACTGCAGGTAATCATCTTCAGTCAGGATGAGCGACTCGGGTTGTGATGAATCCCCGTAAAGATGATAGACAATCGGAGTTTTCAAAGTTACAAACTCGAGCCCCTCCGGCGCACGGGACCGAAACCCACGACCGGAAACATAAGTCGATGAATGCGGGCTTTTCTTTT
>DATENN010000371.1:0-2988 GCA_035275045.1 Pyrinomonadaceae bacterium | reverse complement strand
CAGACGCCGTTTCGCAATGCGAAATCGATGCTAGCTACGCTCGAAAAACAAGACCTCATTCGCGTGTTGAGCCTAGAGGCCAAACGCCGCAGAGGCACCTTCAAAGAAGGCGCAATAAAATCAGTAGAATTCCTCCGCACGACCCATGGGCTTCAATTCTAGCATCGAGTGGACGACGCACACGTTTAACCCTTGGTGGGGTTGCACAAAAGTCTCAGAAGGCTGCCGCTTTTGTTATGCAGAGGCACTATCGAATCGCTACGGGCACAGCGTGTGGGGACCAGGTCGACCGCGTCGACTCATGAGCGACGCGCATTGGAAGGCACCACTTGTTTGGGATGCTGATGCTCAACGCGCAGGAGTTCGCCATCGCGTGTTCTGCGCGTCAATGGCCGATGTTTTTGAAGAACAAGCTCCCGTGGGCCAACTCGAACGACTGTGGGAACTGATTAGGTCAACTCCAAATCTCGATTGGCAGTTACTCACAAAGCGTCCGCACCGCATTATTCAATCGCTTCCGAAGGATTGGGAAGATGGTTACGCGAATGTGTGGCTGGGTACGAGCGTAGAAGATAGCCGAGTCACAGCACGAATCCGCGAATTGACGGCCGTACCGGCAGTGGTCCGATTTTTGTCGCTCGAACCCTTGTTAGGACCGATTCCAAACCTTCGACTGAAGGGGATCGATTGGGCTATTGTGGGTGGTGAGTCAGGACCGAATTCGAGACCAATTGAGCGGGAGTGGGTCTACGAGATTCGCCGCCAGTGTCGTGCTGCTGGCGTGTCATTTTTCTTCAAACAATGGGGCGGCATAAATAAGAAAAAGACGGGACGAATATTGTCTGGTCGCATCTATAATGAAATGCCCACGCCTCGCCGTTCGTCCTCGGCACTTCGGCGCGCAGCTTAGAGTGGTTCATTCACCGCGGTTCGCCACAAGCGTGGTCCGGCACATTCTTCGAAAAATGAAACGAATAACGTGCAAGCAGTGAATCAGCACTACGTTTCGCGCGTTCTTTTAAAGCGTTTCAAACTGCCGGGAGAGCCGCTCCAGAGCTACAACCTCGCTACAGGGCAATGGACGGGAAAGAGTATTGAAAAAGCCTGCGCGGAGAGCGGATACAATCAGTTAATAACCGCGGACGGAATAGATGACACGCTTGAACGAGAATTCTCAAAAGTGGAAAGTCGCGTTCCGAAAGCATTGCGCTTGCTGGAGCGAATCATGGATCACGGGAGCGCGGATCTCCCGGCTCAAGTGTTCACAGATTTGTATCAATATTGCGCGTTCCTAACGCTCTCGTCGATTGCCGCAAAGGCAAGCGCCGTGGTTAATTTCGTCTATAACCTGAACCTGGAAATCGGGATTGGACAGCGTCACCTACTGCGAGAACTCGCAATTCCGGAATCAATCATAGCGGAATGGAAACCGGCGGTGCTGTCTGGGCATCGAGTGATCATCGAAGCCGAGAATGCATTACAACTGATATACCGCCACCAATTCCGACGACGATTCGGTGAGGAGTGCGCTTTATACCGGCTCACAAAATGGGTGATATGTAAGTCACCGATAGATTTGCCGATCGCCGACATAGGATTGGTTCCGTTGTCGCAGCAAGAGCCGAAGCTGAACCGATATATTTTGCCTCTTGGGCCGCGACTCGCATTGCAGGGAATCTTCTTCCATGACGTAAGCCGAAATTCCCCAAATCAAACATTGAAAAAGCTCGTACTAACTCAGGAGGAAGCGCAGGAATGTATTGATATCGTCTGTTCTGCTGCGGTTGCTGAAATCTTCTGCCAGCGAAAGACTACGGACATTGAGGAAAGTTTGCGTCGAGCAAACTCGGGTGGATTCAAATTCTTGCAGATTACAAATCCACGAGAAGTCACTGGAGCCGGCCTAAAGGTATCGACGGACAAGCTTAATTTCCGGGTAGTCTCTATGAATGAGTTCGTAGCTTTTGTTCACTCTTTCGTGAAGCCACGTCGAGCCGAGATTGCCGCGCCGTAGCCGGCGGTCGCTCGGCTCACCTGTGTATGGTTGTGTGTTATCGGCGCGAATCGCGCAACACCATTTGGTAAACCCGATCCAAATCTGTCTTCGTTAGGCGAGTCAACGAAGTAAATGCTTTCTTCATGTTTAGTCGATCAGACAGCTCGGGATAATAGGCCTCATTTGTTTTTCCCATGCTGTTCATCGCGGCCTTGATTGCTTTGATCCGAGATGCGCGCCATTGGTCAGGAGCTTTAGTTTTGTAGCCGCCGGTCTGTATTGCTTTCTGCTGTCGATACCAAGCTTTGACGGCCTGCATGTCGGCTGAGAGAAGTGCCTCGCGTTTCGGCACCTTGAATCGCTTCAAAAGCCGCCCACCCCATTCTCCGTAGGCTTCCTTTCGGGACTTGCCCAGCGTGCCTTCGGCCAGCTCTTTGATCCACTCGCCAATTTGATGCTCTTCCGCAGGGGTGATGCTGCCAGGACGCCGCTCCAACACAGTTTTGATGACGGGCGGACGTTGATACTGATGAACCTCATTTCCATCGCCAGCGATCTGAATGTGTCCACTTCCGCGGGCGCTTTGACGAACTGAGGCGTCGGCTGGTTTTCGGCGCGCACGGCCTTTTCGTCCGAGTGGAAAGTCATTCAGCATGAGCGCGAGGTGGTTCGCGAAGTCATCGCGGAACCGGCTTCGTGATTGAAATGTCCAACACGACCTGTGGGTTCTGAGTTGCTCGCGAAAGGCGGACAATCCCTTTACTTGCTCGACCGACGCGCCAGCGGGTAACGGCTCAAGATCAGAGAAGTAGATCATGACCTTTTTCCCAGCGGCGATAGCCCGTTGGATTTCTTCGACTGTGCCGGATGCTGCGCTCATCGTGGGAGTGCCGATTCGGGACCAGAAGATCGCGACCAGAATATCAGTTGAATCGATCAACTGCTTGTTTATTGCGCCCTGGCCGGTTTCCTGCGCGTCCGGGTAGCTGTCA
>DATENN010000370.1:0-10311 GCA_035275045.1 Pyrinomonadaceae bacterium | reverse complement strand
AACGCCTTTCGACATCAAAGGTACTTTCACACCGGCCAGTGACGTATCGAGCCAACGCGACGCTTTCCGGTGCTCAACGCCTTTCGACATCAAAGGTACTTTCACTGAGTGTGAGCGTGTTCACTATTCGGCGGGACGGGGTGCTCAACGCCTTTCGACATCAAAGGTACTTTCACGCCACGCCCTGTACATGTTCAACTCCGCAGCCTTGGTGCTCAACGCCTTTCGACATCAAAGGTACTTTCACACATAGGGCAGCAGGATGGCGCGGCAGGTGATATAAGGTGCTCAACGCCTTTCGACATCAAAGGTACTTTCACCACGATCAGCACGCCGCATTCGACGCAGGGGACCGAGTGCTCAACGCCTTTCGACATCAAAGGTACTTTCACGCGATGCTGGCGGGCGCGTGGTGGCTGAGTTCTACACGTGCTCAACGCCTTTCGACATCAAAGGTACTTTCACCGCGCACTAGCAAGTTCTTCTCTCATCGCTCTTTGCAGTTCGTCCTTTCACGCTCAATTGAGTGGTCTCAGAACATTCGGTCACTTTTTCCTTAAACAGCAATGCAAAATCCTTCTATCTCGTCGTTTTGAAGACATCATTCGGCTTTTCAAGCTTGTCCACCCCATCCCCTGTGCTCATAAGCTTTCCAGTTTCTGATATTTATTGCCCCAAAATCATCTATCGACGCTTCACATACGCAGGTGCTTGAAAACTTCGGGGTTTTCATTTATGGCACAGGGCAATCTGACTTCTGACCCCTACGCCAGCAGAAAACCGCTCTTATCTTCTTCCCATACACCATCGCGATTGCGCGCCGTGATCCGCTCGACACAGCCTGCACACAGCCCTATGAACATCAGGTCATCTTCCGATTCGAGCACGCGCTCCAACTCCCACCGCAATCGCTCAACTTCTGTTGGCCCTAGCTTACATCTGAAAAGCGAATATTGAAGCGGGCGACCATACCCCCGCAGGATTTTATAAGCCTTCCGCCAGCGCTTTGGCTCCCTTATGTCATAAGCGACCAGATACCAGAGCGTCGTTTGCCCCATCTCGTTTACCTCAAACGCATCCGTGCGAACAATCCCGGTTCGCCGGTCCACTCCTTCTCAAGCAGGCGCGCTTCAAGCTCCACCAATCTCGCGTAACTCAACGAATATCCGAGAGCGGGATGCTTCCAGACATCAGACTTGCGCCGCTCATAGATTTCGATCATCTTCCGGCGTCCACTGTCGGATAACCATACCTGTTGTCCGGTCACGCTGAAATCCGCTGCCGCGTCCCACTGGCGACGATTAATCGAAGCGACCGCCGGTAAGTCTACCATCGGCACGCGAAAAAGCTCGATCAGGTCAAGCGCAAGCGGGTGCGCTTGGCTTCGCGGCGTGTGATAAAATCCCAGCGCAGGGTCTAGCCCAACAATCAATATCGCAGACATTACATCCTTCAGCAGGAGCGCATATCCAAATCCGATCAGCGCGTTGAAGCGGTCGCGGGGCGGGCGGCGGCTGCGACCATCGGGCTTCATCTGCTCATCTACGCCTTCATCAATTAATGCAGGCAGCGCATCGAAATACAGCGCGCCTGCGCGCCCCTCTACGCCTCGAATTTCATCGGTCGAAGCAGCCCGACGAAGCGCAGGCATCAAGCGGCGAATCCCCTCAATGGATTCAGCTATTCCCATTGCTTTACGGTCGCGGTCGCGGCTCGCGCGCAAGAGAAAACGAAGTTGGGAAAGGATTCTCGCCTCCGCAAGCCTGCGTGCCAGTTCTCGCCGGAATGCGCCATCGCGCAACGCCTCATACTGGCGTATGCGCCGCTGCACACTTCCTGCGCCAGCCGAAAACGATCCGACGTAGCTCCCGCCTTGTGTGACCCAATGAACGGAAATCTCTTTGTCGGCGCACAACCTCAGTGCCTGCGTCGTGATCTGTGCAAAGCCGTGCAGGACGACCTGGCCGATTTCACGAACAGGATGACGCTGGCGTGGCTCATCGGGCGCGAGGACTTCGATCTGGTCGCCTGCGCGGCCAACGCGCGCTCCTGTCGTGACGACGTGCAGCGATTGCCGTTGATCATCAGCCGGAAACAATCTCAAAATAGGTCTTGCAACAGTTTGCACAACCTGCGGCGCAGGTGAAACTGGGCCAACCGAATCCGGCGAGCGGTCATCAGGCAATTCGGTCTCAGGGGATGCGCTAGTTACGGCTAAAGGCTCGCCGGGATGATTTTCCATCTGCGCGCGAGCAATACTTTCGGATGGAGTATGAGTCAATTCCGCAGCGCGGCGGGCTTCTTCGGGCAAACAGGCTGGCGCGAGAGAACATTTCAAACAAAGTCGCTCGTTGGTCGTCACTGGCGGACGCTCGACGGAAGAATTGAGAGAGCGCGCTCGCTCGATGGCTCGCCTGACCTCTGCACGTGCCGACTCGTCAACCGGCACGCGCACGGTGATATTGTCCTGATGATAGCGGACGCGCGCTTCGGTGATAGATTGCTCGGTGACATCTTCTATTAGCATGGCGTAAGCGACCACTTGAACGCGGTCGCTCGGCCAAGCGCAAGGCTTACTGCTTTGCGAAGAAGCATCGGTTTTGTCTTTGCCGAAGTCGAGCCGAGCCGCGCGCCCACGCTTGTGCTCGTAAGGGATCAACGAGCCGTCGCGCCGACGCAAACAATCCACTTTTCCCCGCAGGCCCAGCCGTTCGGATTGCAACGTGAGCGAATGCCACTCGCCTTCCTCCTCGCGCTCAAGCTCGACGTGCAGCCTACGTCCGGCGAAAATGGCGGCATCCGCAAGGCGCACGCCTTCGACTTCTTCGAGGTAAAACAACCGCTCGCAATACAGCAGGGCGTGAAGCGATTGAACACGCAGCAATGGAGAAGAATTAGCTGAAGTCATAATCGGCTCCCATCAGTCTTTTCAGTTCGGCGCGATGATTTCAGTCCATTGCCAATCATCATCGCCAGGACTGCTGGACAAAGTTTTTGCTACAGGCTCAATGTGAAAACGATTCCATCGAGTCTTAGCCGAGCCGACATGATCAACCCAAACTGGAAGCTCCATTGATCCGGCATGACTTGGAATCAAGCGATGCCATTCGTCTTCAACGTGTTGGCAAATGCTGACATCGTTGACGGCGTCATCGCTCAAGCCGAGACAAAGCAGGCCATATCGGTCTACTTTATTCGGGGATTCGATGGCTTCGATAACGCGCGCTTCGAGATTACGCGCATCATCCTTTTCCAACGACGAATCTACCCAGCAAAGGAGTTCGATATCGCATAACGTTTCGATAAAATCCGGCGCATTGCCGAGTTTCGTCTGCTTGCCCGGCACGCCGTACTTGTAACGGCTCAGCTTGCGCAGTGTCGTGGCAATTGGCGGAATGCTTTTGTAAGCAAAGGCCAGCCGCACACCTTCGTGCCTGCTTCTGAAGCGTTCGCCCACTAGCGAAAGCAACATTCCGTAAATCGTCGCTGGCGGCGGCAGCGGATACGTTTCGGCGAAAGAACGAGCGTAAGATTTGCGAAAGCTGGCGTAGGGAACTTCAACTCGCAGCGTAATCATTGCGTCACACCTCCTTTGGCTTCACAACGGCGAGGTCTTGCCCAAATTCGGCGATTCGCTTGCGAGCTTCATTCGCCGCTGCTTTCACACCGGGAAAGACTTTCACTCCAAGCGATTCGAGCTTCTTTCCTTCTACCGTTGCCGCCAGTTCGCCACCGATAATCAATTCGCCCGCCGGAACGTCCCCGCTTTCGACACGATGAATCAATCGCTCGACCGTATAAGAGCGGCTCTCTTCATCGTGCTCGAAACAGTTTTGTATCTTGGATGAATGAGCATTGGTAACTCGTAACACAACCGAAGACGGTGAAAAGTCGTAAGCAAACCGCGAGTGATTGCCAGCCACTGGCGGCGGGTCAACGACGGCGTCAATTAGATGGCCGATGTTCTCTTTGCGAACGACATCGTTGAGGTTGAGGCCGAAGCTGTACTGGTACTCAGTCGTGTGCATTTCGGCGTTGTAAAGCGACAGCTTACCTTTCTCTTTTTCGCCGCTGACCGCGTTGAAAGAGAGTTCTCCTCGATACGGGCGTAGCGAAACGGCGCGACCGATTGCCAGCGGACTTTGCCGTTTGGTGGTTTTGCCTTTGGCTTTGGTTTTCTTCTTTGGTGTAGCTTCTTCGCCCTCGACTCCCTCTTCCTCCTGCTCCTGCTGCGCGGCGGCAGCATCCATAAACCCCATCAGGTCGTCATCAATAAAGACATCGCCGCTGGGATTCCACGTCGTGCGCTTCTCGTCTTCAAAGTTCAGCTTGCCCGCGTCAGGATCGTATGAGCGGTTGACGCTCAAGCCTTCCAGTTGGAAGCGGTAGCGAAGAGCAAAGCGAATTGCCTCCGCTGAAACGCTAGTGTGCAAATCGTCCTGATGAAAGACCTTCTGCAAAGTAGTCGTATTGCCAATGTTGTCGCCGCGATTGTTGGCTGCGACTGCTTCGCTGGTGAGAATCGTTCCGTAGATGTAGTTGGTTGCCATAATTATTGATTACCTCCACTTGCTGAGTTCGATTCGTCGCTCGCATAGCTGACTAGCGCGAACAGACAAAGGTTCTGGAAACGGTCAAAGTTGCGTTGATTGAAGATGAACTTCTGAATGCGTCCGGCATCTTCGCGGATTGCCGCGAGGGCTGCGCCTTTGGTTGCATCAGCACAGAACCGCAGAAACCATGAAGACAATGCTTCGGCAGTTTTGGTCCGCAGGATGGCATTGCGTGTTCGTTCCCGTTCCACTTCAACCAACCTGCCAAAGTCCAATCCGTCACGACGGGCGCGGTCGCCTAACGCCGCCATCGTTCTTTTCCAAGCCTCGTGAAAAGCGCGGATGATCGCTTGATCGTCCGCATCTTTGATTGCTTCCTTCATTGCTCTAAGTCCTCCTCGTGAGAAGTTCATTCGCTGAAAATCTTTTTTGTCGCTGACCAGCGACCTGAAATTGGCGCACCAATGCCGCTCAGCCGCGAGATTGGCCGCGACAAGCTCCGGTATCGGACTCGCCGGAACCGCATAACCTTCACCTTTCTTCGACCTGATGATTTTGGTTTTGCCAAGATGTTGATTGGCGGCATAGAACACCGCCATCTCTGGGTAATCGCCTTTGAGCTTGAAGATGAAACTGCGATTGATCTGTTTGGCGTCCCACGAAACTTTGCCCATCGCAATGGCTAGACACCCCGCTACGCTGCGTTCGCTAGTGATGTCGTCGGCTTGAAGGTCAATCAAAAATCGTAGCGCTGCTTCTTCCGCTCCGCCAACTACGCGACCAAGATAGGTGTTGCTGAATCGTTTGATCGTAGTTCCGGCTGCTGCGATGCGCTGAATGGCGCTGGCATAAGCTTCCAGGTTGATGACATCAGGCACGATCACACAGTACTGCGCCTTCTCCTGATAGGTTCGAGGACGTAGCAGAAAGATCGAACAGCCGACCATCAGGAAAAGCAGCAGTAGCGCTTCTTCCGGCGACGCTTCAAGCTCAAGCGCGCCACTCATGGCTCCCGGAACGACGGACTGCGGAATCGAAGCGAAAGCAGGCCAGTTGTCTTTGAGCTTGCCCTCTAGCAGTCCTGTGCCTTGCGCCTTTTGGTGGGCGAAGCTGTTGACCGCTTTGTATGTGAACATCTCTCCGGTTTCATCGTCGGCTGATTTCAACTCGATGCGGCGTGGTTCTTTTTCGCCCGGACGCATCTTGGGGTGCTGAAGAAAAGTGCCGCAGATGCCGTTGTGAATCGCCAGCCGCAGGTCGGCTTGGTCGGCCCTGATGCCTTGCCCTGGCAAGTCAATCGTCTTATCTTCAGTGAGCTTGAACGACGCCGAGAGAATGCGCCGCAAAGCTTCCTGATCCGGCAATTCATCACCCCACGCCAGCCGCACATAATCGCTTTGCAGTTCAGCTTCGATGCCTTCAGGTTTGCTCGCTCCCCAGGCTCTGACTGTGGCAGCAAGACCGCTGAGCGCGGCACGGTGGTAGATCGTGTATCCCAGATTGCTCAGACGATAGATCAACTCTTTAGCCATTTGGCCCCTGTCCCTTCTTTGGTTATGTCGTCAAAGTCGTAATCAACTTGATCGCTTGGCGCAACACGCAAGTTGCCAACTTTCTGCCAGCGTAAAGCGGCCTCTTTGATCGGGATTGCAACTTCGTGCTGGCGCAGCCAATCGCGCGATGGATCGCCGTACTTGTCGAAGTCGTTGCACTTCTTGAGATCGTCTTCGAGGATGACACTCATCGTGTAGCCTTCACCGCGAGTCATTCCCGGTCGCGTGCGCCACAACCCGGAAAAGAAGACGGCGCGTTCTTCGGCTTTGGCAATGTCGTACTCCGCTGCGTTGTTGAGTCTGGCGAACTCTTCCGCCAAGTCGCGTTGATTGAGTGATTTGTTCAGAGCTTTCAATGTGCCAATCCATTTTGTGGCAAGTTCGATCTCCTCTTTGTCATAAGGCTTGAAGGCGTTTTGCTCACCTTGTGGCAATAAGCGAATCAACGCCGGTTTGGGTGGCTGCGGTTTGTCAGGAGTCGAGCGGCGATTGAGCCGACCCATTCTTTGGATCAGCGCGGGAACCGGCGCAACGTCTGTAATCAACAAGTCGGCAGACAAGTCCAGCGACATTTCGGCTACCTGAGTCGCAACGAGAATTGCCGCTTTGCAGTCGGCCTTGAAATCGTCAATCACACGACGATGCCTAATGCTGCGGTCTTTGTAACGGAAGCGGGAATGGTAGACGTTGATCGAACAATCGGGGAAGCGAGAGCGAAACTTGCTGAGGCAGGCCGCATACCTTTCATTCGCCCAATCAACTCGATTCCGCACCCACAGAACCTTCTCGTTATTGCCCAGGCAATCTTCAATGGCCTGCCACACCTCCTCATCGGTCGCCAAATCGTCAATTAAGTAACGTTCGAGCAATTCAAACTCTGGCGGTCCGGGAATCGGATTCAAGTCGGGGCGAACTCGCTCAATCGCGCGCTTGCGCTCTTCCGGCAATGAAGCCGTCATCAGCAGCACCGGCAAGCGCGGAAAGTTTTTCAGGAAGACCAGCAGATGCCCGAACATCTGGTCGTCGAAAGCATGAATTTCATCGAACACAACTGCGCTGTTCACAATCGCAGGCAGGCTGTAAACGGCCCGCCGTGCATTCGACATCAATCCAAGAACCGTGTCCGAAGTGGTGATAACAAGTGGCGTGCTCCACAACGCCAGCGATTCGATCTTGTCGCGTTCGGCGTTCAGCGCAGCTTGAGCTTGTTTGGCCGTGTCGGATTCTGACTCACCAGCTTCTTCCTGCGGAGCGGTTTCAGCGATTGACTTCAGATCAACGCTGTAACGCGAATGCGTCAGACTGATCAATTTGACATCAATCCCGGATTCGAGCGCATAATCCTTATAATGCTCCGTTGTCGTGCCGGTCGTAGGTAAACAGAAATACAGGCGAAAATTCATCCGGCCTTTTGTCTCAAAACTCTTGCACCACCGACGCGCCCACAGATAAGCCGCCAGGCTTTTGCCCGATCCGCAGCCAGCCTGCGCTAGTGTTAGAGGGGATTCAGAGGCGGCAACATCGTTCTGAAAATCTCGACAAACAAAACTGGGCGGCAGAGAAGTTTCGTCATCGTCGCTGCGTTTTTCCGATGATTTCGCCCACGCCCAATTGCTGATGAGCTTCGATAGGTCGTTAGTCGTCAGCCCTATTTCCAGACTGTCTTTGACAAACTTGGTCAGCGAGTAATTGGCTGACCATTGCCCTCGTGCCGCAACGGCGCTTGCTGCCACATCCGCCGCGATCCCAAAGCCTTTGACCAACGCCAGCATACACCGCTCGCTTTTGTCGGCGAATTGCGGCTCGCAATCAGTGAACTCATCATGCAAGTCGCGGACAGTTTCGAGTGCTGGAATGTCGCCCGCGTCTTTGCACGATCTGGCAATGATCAAATCACGCTCAAAGACTGGCGGCTCGCCAAGCGGAAAATCATTCCTCATTTCACGAAGAATCGTCGCAAAGTCTTCGTGTGCAATGTACACGACCAAGCTTCCTACTTGTTGCGGAACTGTGCGCTCATCAAACTTGCGGTGGTGTCCCATCGCTCCCCACAGCGAAACAAGCAGCGTGTCTGACAGCGGCTTCAGCCAATCACGGAACTTAGGCTCAGACCAGATCAGCAAGCCTGAGATTGTTTCGTGACGCAAGAGTTGGATGATTTGAGGATCGCCTGTCACCATCGCCTGAAAATCACTGCTTGCCTTGCCCAAATCCTGAATCCAGCCGTTTGCCACCAACGCGAGGTAAAAACGGTCGTAAGCCTCCCTGCTGGTGTTTGAACAGAAGAGTGCAGTCTGGCCGGATGAAGCTGCCAAAGCTTTGCAGGCTTCGGCCACATCGCGGCTATGTTGGAGCAGTAGCGCGTAGTCAGGCGGCGCAGCGCCGTACTTTGTTTGGTCATAGGATTTGGCAAGTAATCGTTTTGGTCTCGTCATCACTCATTTCTCCGCGAAATCGGAACGAAGAACCCACAGCCGAAATGGCGGCGACCGCCGAGACCGCGCTCTTGCAGAACGATTGACCCTTCATCCGACAATTCATGAATCGTAAGCGCGAAGCCGACTATCGTATGATTTCCAACTTTGAACGCACGACGATTGCCAATTTCCGGCTCGCCTTTCACGCCCAACTCATCCAGTTTGCGCGCTACGGCATCAAGGAACGGTTCAGGCTCGGTGAACTTCTTTATTGTCACGCAGCGCGCGTACAAATCCGGCGATGGTTTCAGCAATGATACTTGCGGCACGCCAAGCCTTATCGCGCTGCCGTCTACGTCCAGCCGCCTGCCTGCCACTTTCATCATTGCTGCTAGCCGATCCTGCGGCAGCCTCATCTTCAACCTTGCTCGCGGATTCAAATGTATTGCACCGTCGCCGCGCGTTACGCCCGGTATGGTCTCCACCGCCAGCCACTCCGCTCCGTGCGCTTCCGGTATCACTCGCGAGATTGCCGAAAACAGCGCATAACCATGATCTGATGGGAGGGCCGTTCCAATGACCGGAAATCTCAGCTCAACATAAATCATAGTGATTTTCTCCTCGCGCGCAGATTCACCCCCTTGCAACTCAGGGAAGCTGCATGCGCGCGTTTATTTGTTCTCTATCTCATAGAGCGCCTTCATAGCTTCGATCTCATCGCGAACAGCCCTTCGTAACTCTTCAGGTGCGATGACTCGCGCGTGCGCGCCGTATTGCATGACGAACCGTTTGACACTATCCAGTGCGCCCACCTGCATACGCAGCAGCAACCCCCCGTCAGGCAGTTCCTCTCGTTGCTCGGTCGGATGATAGTTCTTGCGCTCCCGCATCCATCGCGCCTGGTACTCATCAAAAACTATTTCGACTTGAAACGGCTCGCGGCCTCGCACCATCCCAAATCCCGAATCGAGATAAGCCGACAGGTCGAACCCTTGCGGCCAATCGAATCGCTCGTCGAGAATTGTCAATTCGCGGATGCGGCCAATGTGAAAGTCTCGCACTTCGCCGCGCAAATGGTCGAAAGCTATCACATACCACTCGCCCAGATAATTTCTCAGGTGCAGAGGATCAGCGCGGCGGCGCGTTAATTCGCCGCGACCCGCCGTATAGTAAGCCATCTCGATGCGGCATCGGCTTGAAGCTGCGTGTCCCAACCTCTGGAAGACTTGCGGGTCAACCTCACTGGTCGCATTCGCTTCAAACGAATACGCTTCAACCAGCGCTTCAAAATCAATCGACACAGTATCTGTCATCGCGCCTAGCACTTTGGAAAATGCTTGCTGGACCTGAAGGCCGATTGCCGTACCCCTATACTCACGCGCAAGTCGTTCTGCCAACAGGATGGCGATCAAGTCGCCTTCTGTAAGTTCGATTGCCGCCAGGCCGTGAGTAGGCTCTGTGTAATACCAGCCGCGCCGCTCGGCTGAATAGTCCAAAGGCAGTCTTAGCCTATCGCGCATAAAGTCCAGAGTGCGCCGGGCTGTTTTGGTAGTCACCTCGAAGTATTCAGCGATGATGCGCGCGTTCGGATAACGACTAGCCCGAATTTCTCGATCTATCCAGAAAACGCGCTCCAGGTGAGCAAGATGCTCGCGGCTTCTTTGGCATGCGGGTATTCTCATAACAGAAGCCCATGTTCCAACATTTGCTTGGACATCTAGTGTCCTATCAGGTAGAGATTAATCTGAAATCGTTAGGGCGAATTCACAACAGCTTGCGCGACATAAG